>JAGGSD010000329.1 GCA_021159265.1 Syntrophobacterales bacterium
ACAAGCCGGAACCAAACAAGATATATTTTTATCACGAAAACACGAAAGTACGAAAACACGAAAAAGAAAATTTAATTTCGCACTTTCTTTTTTTCCGTGGTTTCGTGATTGTTTTTAATTCTTTTGCCATTTTTGCCTGTCTGCGTGCGGACACGCACAGGCAGGCACGAACTTTACGATTAAGGGACTAACCCGGACAAGCCGGAACCAAACAAGATATATTTTTATCACGAAAACACGAAAGTACGAAAACACGAAAAAGAAAATTTAATTTCGCACTTTCTTTTTTTCCGTGGTTTCGTGATTGTTTTTAATTCTTTTGCCATTTTTGCCTGTCTGCGTGCGGACACGCACAGGCAGGCACGAACTTTACAATTGAGGAACTAAGTATTCACAAAGATTCTAACTAACTTCCGGGAGAGTAAAAGAAATGGATGATTTAAAAAAAATTGCTGAGAAACAAGAAAAGTGGTACTCCGAGAATGTCAACCCTTCTAAAGTAAAGCCAAAAACTACTTCCTGGGGATCGGATCTTGATCTTATGTACACGCCTGATAATCTGGCTGACATAGATTATCTGAGTAACATCGGTTTTCCTGGTGAGTTTCCATTTGTCAGAGGTGTCTATCCCACCATGTATCGGGGAAACCTGTGGACAATGAGGATGTATTCCGGTTTTGGGAGGCCGGAGGAAACAAATGCCCGCTATAAAGAACTATTGGCACAGGGGAATACGGGTCTCAGCGTCGCCTTTGATCTGCCAAGCCAGATCGGCTATGATTCGGATGATCCGCGCGTAGAAGATGAAGTGGGGCGCGTAGGTGTGGCGGTTGATAGTTTGAAGGACATGGAGATAATCTTTGAAGGGATTCCTCTGGATAAGATTACCACATCGTTTACCGTAAACCCGACCGCGGCCATTATACTGGCCATGTACGTTGCGCTGGCCCAGAAACAGGGCATAGGACTTGACAAAATTGGCGGGACCCTCCAAAATGATATTTTAAAAGAGTATCTGGCGCGTGGGACTCACATATATCCGCCTGAACCCTCCTTGAGGCTGATAGGGGATATCATTGAGTATTGCAACGCAGAGGTTCCAAGGATGAATACCATCAGCATCTGCGGGTATCATATGCGCGAAGCCGGATGCACTCTTGTCCAGGAAGTCGCGTATTGTTTATTGGACGCCATAGTCTATGTAGAAGAGGCGTTGAAGAGAGGCATGAGTATCGATGAATTTGCGCCACGCCTGAGCTTCCTTATATGCTCTGGAATGAACCTGTTTGAAGAAGTGGCAAAATTCCGGGCCGCGAGGAAATTATGGGCAAAAATAGTCAAAAACAGGTTTCATGCAAAGGATCCCAGGTCGATGAGGCTTCGGATATTCAGCGGATGCTCGGCAAGTTCCTTTACGGACCGGGAACCGCTGAATAACATAGCAAGGGGGGCTATTATGACTCTTGTGGCTGTTCTTTCCGGTGCCCAGGCAATTCACACGACTTCTTATGACGAGGCATATGCGATTCCGAGTGAAGAATCCCAGCGTATCGCTCTAAGAACTCAACAGATAATCGGTTATGAAACCGATGCAGTATCCGTTGTTGATCCGATGGGAGGGTCTTATTTTCTTGAATATCTTACGGATAAGATAGAAAAGGATGTTGAGGAAGAGATGGCGCGTATAGATGCAATGGGTGGCATGATGAAAGGAATCAAAGAGGGATATATTCAGAAAGATATTGCAAATAAGGCTTATGAGGAAGCCCGGAAGATTCAGACCGGCGAAAAAGTAGTTGTGGGCTTGAACAAATTTGTTTTGGAAGGTGAAACAGGGCAGGAAGTTGATATCCGCGAGACGGACTACAGTGTAAGAGAACGTCAGGTTAAGCGCATACAGGAAGTGAAAAAAGAGAGGAATAATAAACAAGTGGAATTGTTGCTGGGTGAGATACGGCGTGTGGCCGCCACTTCCGGTAATCTCATGGGACCTATATTGTCCGCCGTTCGTGAATATGCTACTCTCGGGGAAATCTGTAATGCCCTGAAAGACGTGTTCGGTGAATATCGGGAAGTTTCATAACTTGGTCAGGGGTCGGGGACCAGTGATCAGAGGTCAGTAGGGGCGGGGTGACCCCGCTTGTAAACCTGAAGAACAGGAGCCAGAAATCAGTGATCATTAACGAAGGATCAGCAGTATTAAATCCAGGTCTTTTATTCTGATCCCTGATCCCTGACAACTTTGCGGCTTTGCCGCTTTAGGAGGATGAGAATTGAAAAGTCAAGATTTACCTGTAAGAGTTTTATTAGCCAAACCCGGACTGGATGGTCATGACAAAGGAGCCAAGATTGTGGCATCCACGCTGCGTGATGCCGGCGTGGAAGTGATTTATACAGGGTTAAGGCAGACTATTGACCAGATTGTAACGGCGGCTGTTCAGGAAGATGTGGATGTGATTGCGCTGAGCGTATTGTCGGGAGTTCATCTGGAATTAAGCCGAAAGTTAATTAAAAGACTGCATGAAGAAGGGGCGGATTCAATTCCGGTTGTTGTAGGAGGAGTCATTCCCCGGAAGGATATACCAAAGTTAAAAGAAATTGGAGTCACTGAAGTTTTTCCTGTGGAATCCGCGTTAGACACCATTGCCGAATTTTTTACAAAAGAGATAAAGGGGAGAGAAAAGCTTAATTAAACAATCTGCAATTCTCTGGAAGGAGGGAACCATGAAAGAGAAATCTGAAGGATTAACAAGGACGATTGCCCGGTTTATCGTTGAAACGGACGCGAATGATATTCCCGCTGATGTTTACGGGC
>JAGGSD010000358.1 GCA_021159265.1 Syntrophobacterales bacterium
CTTGATGGGAGAGGGTAGGGGTGAGGGTGAATACAGCGCTATTTCAAGCAGTTATGTCTCATTCCCCTTTATCCCCTCCCACGAGGGGAGGGAAAATCCGAATTTTTACGAGACCATCAATATTAGAAATTCGGATTTGTTTCGCATTTAGTGCTTCGAATTTCGAATTTGCAGATTTGCTGTCTTAGATGCATAAATAATATAAAAATCCAGTACCCGGTACCCAGCATCCAGATGTCACACTTATTTCATACATACTCTCAGGACCTGATGGAGATCTGTGTGTCCTTGAATAACTTTTATTATTCCATCTTGGAGGAGGGTTGTCATACCCTGTGAGATTGCTGTTTTGCGCAAACTTTCAACAGATTCACGTTTTTGTATTGCTCTTTTGATTTCGTCTGTTGAAACAAGAAGTTCGTGAATTCCCATCCTCCCCCTGTAACCTGTGTTGTTGCACGCATTGCAGCCCTTGGGTCGAAACAGTTTGAGATCGTCAGTATAAGGAATATTAAGCTTTGCAAATGATTCATCTCCATAATTGCGGATCATTTCACTATATTCTTCCTTAGTCGGATGATATTCTTCCTTGCACTTTTTACAAAGTGTTCTTACAAGCCTCTGTGCCAGTATCCCGATAAGAGAGTCGGCGAAATTAAGGGGATCAATTCCCATGTCGAGAAGTCGCACGATTGTTTCCGGAGCGCTGTTGGTATGTAAAGTGCTGAAAACAAGATGTCCCGTGAGAGATGCTTCAACGCCGGTTTTAGCTGTTTCATAATCTCTCATTTCTCCGACCATAATGACATCCGGATCAGCTCTGAGAAATGAGCGCATGGCGTGCGCGAAATCAAAACCAATCTTGGGGTTAACCTGAACCTGCCGGAGCCCCTGTTGTGTAATTTCTACGGGGTCTTCAGCTGTCCAGATTTTTGTTTCCGGTCTGTTAATGTGACGCAATGCCGCATGAAGAGTTGTGGTTTTACCTGAGCCCGTCGGGCCGACAGCCAGAATCATGCCGTATGGTTTTTCCAGCAGCTTTAACAATGTGTCATAATTATCCGGGGAAAGGGCTATGTTCTCAAGTGGCATTGTTTCACCCTTGGCAAGGATACGCATAACGACATCCTCGGTGCCTCCCTGTGTAGGTATCGTGGCAACGCGGAGTTCTATGTCCCCTTCTCCTTTGGGGCGTCTGAATTTGATTTTGCCATCCTGTGGCCGTCTCCTTTCAGTAATATCGAGGTTTGACATAATCTTAATGCGTGAAACGATTGCTGATCTGTAATTAAAGGGAACTGTTTGATATACTCCTAAATCACCATCTATTCTGAATCTGATTTCAACGATTTTTTTGATCAGGCTGGGTTCTATATGTATATCTGAGGCTCCTCGCATGTATGCATCATTGATTACCTTGTTAACGAGTTGCATGACGATGCTGTCCGTTTCTAATATGACATCTTCTTCCTCCAGATATTCATCTTCTTCATCGAGTTTTTCCACCAGATCGGAAATTGATTCTCTACTTGCTTCAGTCTGATAGAAATAGTTAATAAATTTTTGTATATCACTATAGAGAGCGACATCATATTCGACGAAAGTTGTTTTCAGGAGACCTTCAATCATGTCCCGTTTCAGAATATTGTTGGGATCGTCAACGATAACCCTGATTTTACCATCCAGCCTTTCGAGAGGAACCCACATCTCACGACGAAGATATTCTTCTTTTAAATTTCGAAGCAGATCAAAAGGAATCGGGTATTTATCGCTAAATGTTATGAAATCACAGTTGTAAAATTCTTTTAAGGACTTGCCAATTTCACGCTTCGGGATATTAAAATTGGTCATAAGGTAGTCTTCTATAGTTACCTTTTCATCATGCGCCTTTTTCCACGCATTTTCCATGTCTTCATCTTTGATTAAGCCGGTTCTCAAAAGATAATCAAATTTCGTTTTTTTCTTAGTTCTTATCCTTGACTGATTGTGAAAAGCGATTCCAAGGACATCGGCGATTTCTTCAAGAGAAACCTGATCTTCTTCAGTAAAACTCCCGCCGGTCTTTTTATTAAGTATTTGAATGACGCCCATGAGAGTAGTATTATACAGAATCGGCATAGCGAGGATTTGGGTTGTTCTCAAACCCGATTTTTTATCCCAGCTACGATCAAAAGAAATGTTCTTATCTATTTTTTTCAATTCTTTGTCATTATACGCATCAGTGATGTTGATGATTTTTCTGTTGTTCGCTACATAGCCGGCTATGCTTGTGTTATCGATTGGAACCCTGATTTCGGTTAAATCCGAGCCTGCCAGGAACATGGAATAGATTTCATCTCTTTTCGGGTCGGCTACATATATTGTCATTAAATAAGCGTCGAAAAGATTGAGAATGTCATCTTTAAGGTCTACTATTATTTCTTTGATGTTTTTTGCGTCATGGATGCGATTAGTGATATTATTCAGCGCTTTTTGGAAACGAAGCTTATTAAGAAGGAGTAATGTCTGGGGATCTTCTGTTTTGATTTCTTGTTTTATTGCTGATGGTAACTGGTTCATTTCTTACTTCGCCAATTTCTTCAGATCGTATTATGTGTTTAATTCATAAATTTTAAAACATTTATAAGATATTATCAATAGAAATTCTTTTCCATATCAAAAATTGACAATCTCGTAAAAAGCTCCGCTATGCCGTTTAGCGGCATTATAATGGAAAGTAACTTTTACAAAGCATGTTTAAGGCCGATGGGGGCA
>JAGGSD010000130.1 GCA_021159265.1 Syntrophobacterales bacterium
ATAACATCTAAAAGAGTGGTTTTTAACATAAAAGGGAATGATTATCGCTTAATTGTATATATTAACCGAAAATTACCCACTCTATTAATCGAAAAGTATCCACCTAAAAAATTTTTTAACGACCTTCGTTTTTTTTAAAACAGGGTAAAAAATGATAAACATGGTAGATAAAAATTCGATATTGATAATGTATTATCGAGATGAGAAAAGTAAAAGTTCAATTTCCCGAGAATTAAAAATAAGTCGCAAAACTGTAAGAAGCTACATAAGAAAACACGAACAAAAGACAGGCACTTATCAAGTGTTAAAACACTTGGAGAAAGGACTTTCAAGCCGACCGGAGTACGATGTAACAACACGTAAAAAAGTCAAGTTAACCGAAGATATAGAAGAAGAAATAGAAAATTGTTTGAAACAAAACAAACAAAAAATAAATCAAGGACTACGCAAGCAAGTAATGAAGAAAATAGATATTTACGAATATTTATTATCAAAAGGTTATGATATTGGCTACACAACAATTTGCAATTACATAAGAAAAAAAGAGGAGTTAGGGAAAGAAAGTTTTATAAAACAAATTTATAAACCCGGAGAAGTTTGCGAATTTGATTGGGGCGATGTTAAATTATTTATAGATGGTAAGTTGCAAACATTTAATATGGCAGTTTTCACCAGTGCCTATAATAATTATCGTTGGGCAAAACTGTTCCATCGGCAGGATACTTTAGCCTTTAGTCAGAGTCATATAGATTTTTTCTCGCATATACAGGGTGTCCATAAAGAACTTGTTTACGATAATATGCGGGTAGCAATAGCAAAATTTGTTGGGCGGACAGAAAAGCAACCAACAGAAGCCTTATTGGAACTTTCAAATTATTATAAATTTAGATTTCGTTTTTGCAACATCCGTAAAGGTAATGAGAAAGGACATGTTGAAAAAAGCGTTGAATATGTTCGTAGAAAATCGTTTTGTATTAAAGATAAATTTTCCAACATAACAGAAGCCAACAAACATTTGCAAAAAAGTTGCGATAAATTAAATAATACAGCTCAGCAATTATTAAAAAATAAAACAGCAAATGATCTTTTTAAAGAAGAGAAATTATATCTGTATGAAAGCGAAATCCCCTATAAAAGTTTTAAAGATGAATATGCAAAAGTTGATAAATATTCCACAATAATCCTTTATGGCAATCGATATTCCGTACCGGATTTTCTTGTAGGTAAATTGCTTGATGTTAGAGTTTTTGCAGAGAAAATAGATGTTTATTATAATGCAGAATTAGTTTGTACCCATGTACGGAGTTATGGTGCACACACATGGTCATTAGATATAAATCATTACCTGACAACATTATTCCGAAAACCTGGAGCATTAAAAGGCTCTATGGTTTTTTCTCAATTAAGTTGTGAAATAAAAAATATTTATAAAGAATATTTTATAGATGAAAGTAAAGATTTTATAGAATTATTACAATACTGTAAAAACAATGAAATTAATTTTGAAACAGTAGAAAAAGCAATAAAAAAGGTAAAGCAAATAACACCGACAAATATCAGTAAAGATAAAATATTGTCAGTAATAGATAAAGAAAAAGAACCTGTTAAAAAAGAAAAGAGAAACAATGAAATATATCATCATTCACAGACTATGTTAAAAGAATTAAGTGTTTTATTAGATTAAAAAAAGAAAGATGGAATCAATAAACGATAATATAAAAACATTAACAAAAGAAATAGGTTTGCCCGGCATTCGCCAAAATTTCGAGTTGCTTCTTGATGAGTTTAGTACTAAAGATAAAAACTACGATCAGTTTTTATACAAGCTCTTAGAATTAGAATTTGCATCACGTACAAAGAGCCGAAAAGCATCAAGAATAAGGCAAGCAATGTTTCCATACAAAAAGTATCTTGATGAATTAAAATTAGAAGAACTTCCTGATGATGCCAAAATAAAATTACCTAAACTTGAAACTCTTGATTTTATAAAACAGGGAAGGAATATAATTTTGGCAGGCAATCCCGGAACAGGCAAAACTCATATAGCTATAGGTCTTGGTATAAAAGCATGTTTAAACGATTTTAAGGTTCATTTTACAACTGTTCCACGTTTGATAACACAAATAAAAGAAAGCCGTTCTGAAAAAACTTTAAGGCAATTTGAAAATCGTTTTGAAAAATATGACCTTGTAATATGTGATGAATTTGGATATATATCTTTTGATAAAGAAGGAGCAGAATTATTGTTTTCACATCTCTCATTACGAGCCGGAATAAAATCAACAATTGTAACTACTAATTTGTCTTTTGACCGTTGGAGCGAAATATTTGGAGACACAGTATTAACTGCAGCAATGGTTGATAGACTTACTTATAAAGCTAACATTGTGAACATGAATGGCAAATCGTATAGAACTAAAGAAACACTACAATACTTCGATAAAACTCTGTAACCATGGATGAAAAAATAAAAAAATGGGAAAGGTTAAAAATAAGACCGCCAAGTTTTGGATTGCTTTTTAAAAAGCAATCCAAAACTTGAGCAAAAAATTAACAATTATTTATTAAAAAATAATTGTATTTTTGTTCCATAAACTGGATACTTTTCGATTAATACCACTGGTACTTTTTGGATTAATATATACATATCGGATGTTATGCAAATACACGTCAGACAATCGAAAGGCAGAAAGGGCAGATAT
>JAGGSD010000254.1 GCA_021159265.1 Syntrophobacterales bacterium
TAAAATCTTCGCCTTCCTTGAACTTGAACAAAATTGAACATTCTGCAAAGGTCTCGCATCCCAAATGCAGTCCGGGGACATGAATGGAACCTTGAACACGTGAACGGTTACAAGAGACCTTTGCATAACCCAGGTATTGTCATTGCGAGGAACAAAATTGGGCAAAAGCGGGGGTTATAAAAAGACCTCGCTAAAATACGAAGCACGGAAATGGGAAAGATATTCGCCATAGGCGACATCCACGGCTGTCTTGATAAACTCCGTACGATGATGAAACGCATCAGGATTGATGATGAGAAGGATACCTTGGTATTTGTCGGAGATTATATAGACAGGGGACCTGACCCAAAAGGGGTGGTCGATTTTGTCCTGAGTCTTAAAAAAAAACTGAAAAACGTTATCTGTCTTCTGGGAAATCACGAACAGGTTTTTCTTAATTTTTTCTTTCATCATATCGACGCTGATCTTTTCTATTTCAATGGCGGTGACACTACCGTTGCTTCCTATGGACTTGCAGAAACAGCAGAGGGGAAAAAGATAAATGTTCCGGAAAACCATCTGGAGTTTTTCAAATCTCTTCTACCATATTATGAAACGGAAGATTACATTTTCGTTCACGCCGGCTTGAGACCGGGTATTTCTCTGGAAAAACAAAACATTGATGATCTGACGTGGATAAGGTATGAATTTATAAGATCTACACACGATTTTGGCAAAATTGTTGTTTTTGGACATACATCTCTTCCCGAAACACTGATTCAAACCAACAAAATAGGAATCGATACCGGAGCAGTTTATGGCGGCTGTCTCACGTGCGTTGTGCTCCCTGAAACAAAGATAATTCAGGTTTAAAAAATGAAAATTCTGGAATGCATCCCCAACTTCAGTGAGGGAAAGAACAGAGATACAATTAACAAAATTGTAGAAGAGCTGCGCAGGGTAAATGGTGTTAACCTCCTGGATTTCAGTATGGATCAGGATCATAACAGGAGCGTGATAACATTCATCGGTACTCCGGAAGATGTGGAAAGGGGAGCTTCTGCCGCCTCTGACAAGGCTTTGGAACTTATTGACATGAGAAAACACTCAGGTGTTCACCCCCGTAACGGAGCTGTGGATGTTGTGCCGTTTGTACCCATAAAAGGAGTGGATATGGACGAGGCAATAGCAGTCGCACATCGATTCGGCCGGGCTTTTGCGGAAAGGAACAACGTGCCCGTTTATTTTTACGGTGGAGCGGCCTTGAATCCATCCAGAAAGGGATTACCATTTATTAGAAAAGGCGGTTATGAAACATTGAAAGACAAGATAAATGATCCGTTGTGGCTCCCCGATGCAGGACCTGCCGTATTTAATCCTCGAAGCGGGGCAACGGCAGTCGGAGCGCGAAATCCTCTCATAGCTTTCAATATCAATCTCGATACGGACAGCATAGACATAGCCGGGAGAATCGCCAAATCAATACGGCAATCAAGCGGAGGTCTGAAACACGTTCAGGCCATGGGCGTGCTCTTGAAAAGCAGAAATATTGTTCAGGTCTCCATGAACCTTACCAACTATAAGGAAACTTCCATCCGAAGAGTCTTTGACACCGTCAAAGAAAAAGCAAGAGAATTCGGTGTTGACATTCTCGAATCCGAACTGATTGGTTTGCTTCCCCGAAACGCTCTTGAAGGTGTAACAGCCAACTACCTCCAGTTGCGTGATTTTCGTGAAGAAAAAATCATAGAAACCCACTGCTGAAAACCCGGATACTATTGACACTCATTTTAAATAATGTTAGAAGTTCCACCTTCTATTTTATGACCATGTGCCCCCGTAGCTCAGTAGGATAGAGCACCGGATTCCTAATCCGGGTGTCGCGTGTTCGAATCACGCCGGGGGTACCAGAAACATCAAGGGGTTAGGTCATTTCATGACTTAGCCCCTTTTCTTGTTTTTGTATTTTGTCCCGCTATAGTCCCGCTCCTTGAGAATAAAAAAAAGGCGGATGTAAAAACACCCGCCTTTCAGGTTTGCAACCCTTTTACGCCTCTTCAGGTTCTTCCCCGAAGGCTTCTTCGTATTCCATTTCATGTTCGGGCAATTCCTCGTAATAGGCTTTTGCCTCACCCTTGCCTATGGCTTCCAGGTAGTCCCTCTCGCCCTGCCACCTTGTCTCATGGTGCAGAAAGAATCTGCCGTTACGGGTCTTGTAAAGCGAAGTATTTCGCCCCTTACGGTCAAAATTACTTCCGTCCCAGTAACGATCTGACGCAACTAATGTCGCCGTTTTCGTGTTGTAACGCTTGCCATCAATAATCTGTTCCATGATTTACCTCCCTATAATTTTTTGGTTACCAGAAAAAAAACACACATCATGAACCCGATTGTAACAAATAAATTAGCAGTCATCTTGATCCCCTTTGACGGCACAGCCATATACCCTCCGGGTCTTTCGGTTATGATCAATGTCGTCTAAAATAATCAACCCCAAACCTCCGATTATGGAAACAACCCCCACCGCGAATAATACCCAAAGCAAAAATATCATAATATCTCACCTCCATAAAAAAACGCCTTGAGGTCTCTTCCGATCCATGAGAATCGCCCCATGACTTGCGACATGAGGAACCACAAAGCGTTTTTTAAGTTAAGTTTTATTTTCTCATGGTCTGAAGATTGTTTATATAATATACC
>JAGGSD010000270.1 GCA_021159265.1 Syntrophobacterales bacterium
GAGGGTCTGATTTCCTTCTCATTACAATGCCGTAAAACGGCATAGCGGGGCTTTTTACGAAAGTATCAATTTTCATTTTCGTTTTATTTTGTTACATTAAAATAAATTACTAAATTTAAAAGGAGGATTTAGAAATTATGGCATTCGAAATCATGGAAACGGAAATGTTCAAAAACTTCTATAGCTCACCCGAAATGAAAGAGGTTTTTGAGGAGAAGAATTACATTGAAACTATGATAGAATTTGAAGTAGCGCTTGCTGAAGCTCAAGCTGAACTGGGAATAATACCTGAAGAAGCTGCGGCGGAGATAAAGAAGAAAGGCAATACTGGATATGTAACAATTAAAAGAGTAGCCGAAATAAATGATGACATCAAGCTATTTACAGTAGCCATGATAAGGGCGTACAAGGAGGCCTGTGAGGGTGATGCAGGAGAATATATTCACTACGGGGCCACGAGCCAGGACATTATTGAGAGCGCACTGGCATGTCGCGTAAAGGATGCGCTAAATATCGTTGAAGACAAATTAAAAAAAATATTAAAGATCCTTCTTGCTCTTGCTGAGAAATACAAAGATACCCTTATCACAGCGAGAACTCATGGGCAGCAGGCCTTGCCCTCTACCTTTGGATTTATCCTGGCAGGTTACGCGGATATGGTTTATGTACACATAGAAAGAATACAGGAGGCAAGAAAGCGTATCTTGATTGGTAGCTGTACAGGTGCGGTGGGTGTCTCATCTGCATTTTATGCAATTGGTGGCGAAAAGATTGTCGATCTGGAAAAAATGGTAATGGATAAAATGGGTTTGGGTACCCCGTTAATATGCCAACAACCTAATAATGGTAAGTGGGCAGAGTTGCTGGATATCCTTGGTTTGATTGCTCAAACGTTTGAAAAGATCGGGGAAGATTTGTATACATTGCAGCGTACTGAAATAGCCGAGATCGCCGAGCCCTTTGATACGGAAAAACAGATTTGCAGCAGTACCATGCCTCAGAAAAGAAATCCAATCTACGCGGAAATGATGCCTCCATTCGCAAAAGTGGTAATATCAAACGCTGCAGCCATGATGGGATCTCATCACAGAGATGCCCGCCATTTCACTCCGTTTTATCTGTACGATCTGTTAATTCCTGAAAGCTTTCTTCTTGTAGATACAATGCTTAATGCCGGTTTGACAATCTTTGGCGGTATTCAGGTGAATGTTGAAAAGATGAAGGAAACCCTTGATCTCACCGGTGGTCTTATGACATCCGAAGCTTTGTTGTTTGAACTGTCAAAAAAAACAGGGAAGAAAGAAACAGGCATGGGAATTGTTCACAGAATAGCGATGTACTCATTTGAAAATAACAGGCCGTTTATCGATACATGTTTGGAAGATGAAGAGATTGCACAATATTTCACGAAAGATGAGGTTAAAAAAATCCTTGCACCTGAAAATTATATTGGTATCGCATCCAGAATTGTTGATCAAGTAGTCAATAAGTACCGGAAAATAGTATAAATGCTTGAATAGGGGTCATGCTCGGTCCCTATTCCTGTCTTCCATGACAGGCAAGACCGTAAGAGGTCTTGCCTGTCGCTCATTTTTGCAGGACTTTACAATTAAGGGACTAACGGCCCTGGGCTGATGACTCAGCCTGTTTGTGCAGCTCGCTCAACTTGGCATATTTGAAAAACTTGTTGACGGAATTAGTAATAGAGAGAGTAAGACCTTGGGCTCCATCAAGAGCTCCAAGTTTCAAAAAGTAGCTTTGAAAAAACGCCAGGGCCGCCCGAAATGAAGCCGACCAGATTGTCGCCTTTCTGCCCTCAATAAAGGCTTCTTGGGCGCCCAACGTTGAATAGTGATCAATCTTGATCAGGATTTTGCTCAGATCGCTCTCCGTAAAATGTTCTATGGGAACATCCAGCGCTTCCACATGGCCACTGACTTCCACCGATTCATGAACTGCTACCGAGGTCATTCGGCCGAGGTCTTTCTGAAAAAGCCTGACTATCCGGTCTCCTCCCCAAAGGTGTTTAATCCAGCGGCCCCGGAACCAGTTCTTTCGGGGAAAACTGTAACCGGCCACATCACCCGATCCCTTCGACACGAGATCCTCGATAGCCATGGCGGTTTCAGGAGGAATGCGCTCGTCGGCATCAAGAACAAGCACCCATCGGTGTTTACATTTATCGATGGCAAACTGCTTCTGCGGGCCAAAACCCCGCCACTTCTCGATAAACACATCGCATCCGAAGTCGGTTGCAATCTTTACCGTATCATCTGTACTACCGGAATCCACCACGACGATTTGATCCGCAAATTTGACGCTTCCGATGCAACCGGGCATGTTTTCTGCTTCATTCTTCGTGATGATAGCCACTGAAAGAGGTATCTTTTCACCCATTGTTAGTCCCTTAATTGTGATGCTCTCGTAAAAAGTCAGACTTCCCCTCCCCTCGTGGGAGGGGATAAAGGGGAGGGGGACATAACTGCTTGAAATAGCGCTGTATTCACCCTCACCCCTACCCTCTCCCCTGTCTGCGTGCGGACACGCACAGGCAGGCATCAAGGGAGAGGGAATTTTTGGACTTTTTACGAATGTGTCAATTGTAAAGTTCTTGTAAAAATGGCAAAAGAATTTAGTAAGCGTTCGCTGAACGTCGAAATTAGAAAATAGAAATTG
>JAGGSD010000315.1 GCA_021159265.1 Syntrophobacterales bacterium
CGAATTTCTAATTTCCAATTTCAAGCCGTGAACGGCTGCAGGCTTTCAGCTTCAAATTTTTCCGGCTTGTCCGGATTAGGATAATTGCAAATCTGGAAGCTCGTAAAGTTCTATCGCATTCTGCGTGGTAATCAGCGCAACTTCCTCCAGAGATAAACCTTTGATCCTTGCAACTTCTCTCAATGTAATCCGAACATCGGATGGCCGTGATTCCCGGCCCTGGTAACTGACGGGACAATCTGTTTCGAGGAGTACTCGCTCCAGAGGCGCTTTTTTGATTGCCTGCTGATGCGGAAAACTATAAAGAAGGGCGGGAGTAGCGGAAACATAATAACCTGCCGCAATAATCTCCTCCAACAGATCAAGTGTTCCTGTGTACCAGTGAAACACCGCTTTTTTTACACCACCAGTGGTAATCATCGAAAAAACTCTCTGGTGAGAGTACCGGCAATGAAGAATCAATATTTTCCGGTACCGGGCGGATAGTTGTATAATCTCCTGAAAGACTTCTTTTTGAAGCGCTTTTTTCACACGGGCCTTATAATCCAGTCCCGCCTCTCCTATGGCAACACAACTTTCTATATTCTTTTCGATAAAAGCAAGGGTTGTTTCAATCTCTGGGTTTCTTATTTCCCACGGATGATATCCAATTGCAGGAAAGACAAACCCCGGATTGTCGGCAGCTATATCCAGAATCCCGCGATTGGATTCAAGATCCATCCCCATACCAACAATCGCTCTCACCCCCGCATCTTTGGCATCTTTGAGATCTCTTTGCAGGTCTTTCAGTTCATTGAGATGGGCATGCCCATCAATAAGGGGGTATCGGGAATTGGGATTCATTTCCTGAAATATTCTTCCAGATTATTCTTGCAAAAGGGGCAGACCATCATCTTTATAATTTTCTCCTCAGGATCTGGGCTGCTGTCTGAACGGGATCCCATGCTCCGCTAAAATATGGCGAGTACGCCAGATCAATATATCCGATATCGTCAAGTGTCAACTCCGACCAAAGCGCAACAGAAAGAACATTGATTCTACTTACCACGTTCTCTGTACCCACCGCCTGTGCGCCGAGCAGTTTCCCTGTGGATCTGTCCCCAATAAGTTTTATCCCCAATTTTCTCGGTTCCGGCAGGGATTTTGCCAGAGACGCGGCTATCGGATTTCCCCAGATAATATTAGCAACAGGTTCAAAACCACTTTGGGTTGCTGCTTTTTCATCAAGCCCTGTGGTCGCAACCTCAAGATTAAACATCTTAAAAGATTGAGCTCCCACAACGCCCGGGAAAACTACCGCACGGCCGCTTATATTTTGTCCGGCAACACGTCCCTGTCTATTAGCCACATCTCCCAGGGGCATATAGACCCACTTCCCACTAACACGGTGATATACTTCACAACAATCACCAACTGACCAGATTTCCTCACGGGAGGTACGTTGAGACGAATCAACATGAATTGCACCCGTTTCACCAATCTGAAGCCCTATTTTTTCAGCAAGTCGCGTGTTTGGCCTCACTCCCAAAGCCATCAATATAATATCAGCATCCATTTCTCCGTTTTCGGTGACCAGGCGCAACAATGAATTCGTTCCTTTTTCAATAGCAACCGGTTTTGTATGAGGAACAAAGGTTACCTGATTGTTGTTCAGCTCATCTAATATTATCCTTGAAAACTCAGGATCCCACTTTCTGGCAGGAAGTTCACCGCGGTAAACAATCGTGGTTTCAATATTTCGCCTTCTCATAGCCTCGCTCATCTCCAGAGCGATAAAACCCGCTCCGACAATGATGGCTTTCCTGCACTGTTTTTCATTGATATATGTCTTTATTTTAATAGCATCTGTCAGGTTTTTCAGTGTGAATACGCCTTCCATGTCCTGTCCCGGAATTCCCGGCAAAAATGCGTGGCCGCCGGTACCCATAACGAGATAATCATAGGGCATGCTTTTGCCATCGGATAATCGAACGATTCCCTTCGCGGTATCAATTTCATCAACACGGGTCATTAATTTAACATTAACCCCCCTCTTTTGATGTTGTTCTGCTGTTCGCGCGATTACTCGTCTTTCATCTGTAATTACATCACCGATGTAATAGGGCGCCGGTCAAGCCGCGTAGGAAACATGTTCACCCTGCTCAATGATGGTTACATTCATAGAAGAATCCCCTCTTTTTGCCTCTGCGGCAGATGCGGGCCCTCCTGCTCCACCTCCAACAATAATCAAATTCTTACTCATACCTCCCCCATTCTAAAAATTATTAAAATTCATAATCCACATAAAAATCCCACACCACACCTCATCACCTATAGGCGCTTATCAAAGCAAGATAAAGAATTTTTTGTTTGTATGTTACCTGAATCCGCGGCCTTAATCTTGCCTAATTAGCAATAACTACTTGATAATAAATGGTAAATGTGCTACATGATGTATCAAAACCATGCACCAGCGAAGTGAAGATGAGCTTGATTTGATACGAGTTTACCAAAGGTGACGAAAAATTGTCAAGCCATTCCGGTTTGGCGCCACGGCAACGTCAAAGTCATAAATAAGGACGATTTGTCCAAGTCAGCTGCGGTATGGCGCAAGGCAGCCATCATGCGGGGGCCGGATTTAGTGCGCACCTGAGAACGATCCTCATCAAACGTAACGTCCCGGACATAGTGAT
>JAGGSD010000172.1 GCA_021159265.1 Syntrophobacterales bacterium
GATATTTGTATTTTTGTCATTCGATATTGTTTCGAGTTTCGAAATTCGATATTCGAGTTTAAGTTTAGCAAGAACTTATCAGTCATAAAGAAATTCTTTTGCCAATTTTGCACGAACTTTACAATTAAGGGACTATAGTAAAGGCTTCTAAACAATCTATTCTTCAAAAAGACCTTCAAAGACAATAAAGTGCGAACTTATATGTAAGTCAAACACAAAAGTCAATAAGTTTTTCTTTTCTATTTCCAAAAGCCGAGGGGAATCAAACCCGGCTTTTGGCACTACTTATTGCTTAGTCCTCATTGCTCGTTACTCAATCCTTTCTGTGGATTAAAAGTACTTCTTTCTTTTTGAAGAAGGAAGGATACCCATCATTTCCCTGTACTTTGCCACTGTTCTCCGCGCAATAGATATGCCGGAATTTTCAAGAATGTCAACAAGTTGGCTATCATTATATGGTTTGATAGCGTCTTCATTATCAATAATCTTCCTTATCGCTTCTTTAACGCTTTCAGACGCTATGGAATCACCATTTGTTCTATTTATTCCACTGTTGAAGAAATATTTCAGCTCGAATAACCCCCTCGGCGTATGCATATACTTGTTTGTAGTCACCCTGCTTATAGTCGATTCGTGCATCTCTACATCATCAGCTATATCTCTCAACACCATGGGTTTCAGGTAGTTGATCCCTTTGTCAAAAAATTCCCTCTGATATTTTACGAGACTTTCCGTTACCCGATAAATTGTCTTCTGACGTTGTTGAATACTTTTTATCAACCACGTCGCTGACTGCAATCTTTCTTTGATATATTCCTTACAGTTTTTCCCTTCTGAATTGTCACCCACATTACCAAGAATTTCCTTATAAAGATTACTCACCTTCAGCCTTGGCAAACCATCTTCATTAAGAACAATTCTATATCCATCTCCTACCTTAAAAACAAAAACATCAGGAGTAATATAATGGGGTTTTTCATCATTATAAAGACGCCCCGGTTTTGGATCCAGCCTGTTGATTACCTGTACAGCCTCCAGAACATCGCCTATGGTAACCTTTTGTTTCTTTGCAATGTTATTGTAGTTTTTTGTTTCGAGTTCCTTCAGATTTTCCTGTATTATTTTTTCTATCAGGGAATTAGATCCGGCAATAACCTTAACCTGGCTCAAAAGACATTCCTTAAGATCTCTTGCCGCAATACCCGGAGGATCAAATTCGTGTATTTTTTTTAAAACATTTTCAACAAAATTAACGTTTACCTTCTCAATAGATGCAACCTCTTCCAAAGTAGCAGCCAGATAACCATTATTGTCAAGATTACCAATAATCTGTCTCCCAACTCTTTTTTCAGTTTCCGTAAAACGTGATAAATTCAGTTGCCATAAAAGATGACCGGACAAAGAACTTCCCTGAGTCAACATATTTTCCATAGAAGGTCTTTCCACATGTTCTCGGGAATATGTAACACCCATGGGTCCATAATCTTCAAGATAGCTGTCCCAGTCAAAATCTTCCCTGCCATCTTTTTCACCTGTTACTTCCTGCGTCCCGACCTTGACTTTCATATTATCAACCTCGGTAACGGTTTCACTTTCAGGCTCTTCTTCGTAAGTTTTTTCTTCAAGGAGAGGATTTTCTTGTAATTCTTCAGTGATAGCATTAACCAGTTCTATTCTCGACAGTTGCAGCAACTTAATCGCCTGTTGCAATTGAGGAGTCATGATCAACTGCTGTGTCAGCTTCAAATTTTGTTTAAGCTCTAATGCCATTCTTTTTCCTTCTGGAAATCAAAATTTTCTCCAAGATAAAACTTCTTTGCAGCCGCGCTGTTAGCAATATAGTCTGGATTGCCTTCCACAAGGATAGCGCCTTCATTAAGAATATACGCCCTGTCACAAACCGTCAGAGTTTCCCTCACGTTATGATCAGAGATTACAACACCGATACCTTTCGATTTAAGTTTAAGGATGATGTTTTGAATATCCGCAACCGCAAGTGGATCAATCCCTGCAAATGGTTCATCAAGAAGTATATATTGAGGAGATGTGACGAGAGCCCTCGTAATCTCGACCCTTCTTCTCTCACCTCCTGAAAGTGAGTAAGCCTTATTTTTGGCAAGACCTGAAAGGTCCAGCTCTCCCAGAAGTTCACGGAGTTTTCTTTTTCTTTCCTCTTTATTTATATTCAGGGTTTCTAAAATGGCCATAATATTTTCTTCCACCGTTAGCTTTCTGAATATGGACGGTTCTTGAGGAAGGTAATTTATACCCCTCCTGGCTCTTAAATACATAGGATACAAACTGATATCCTCACCGTCAATTAAAACACTTCCCTCATCCGGTTTGATCAAACCTACAATGATATAAAATGTTGTTGTTTTACCGGCGCCATTGGGACCCAGAAGGCCTACCACCTCTCCTCTATTGATAACCAGATCAACTTTATTTACAACACGTCTCCCGTTGTATGTTTTTACTAATTTCTCAGCTAACAGATTTTCCATTATCAATTACCAATTACTGACAATCTCGTAAAAAGTCATCCATCGAGTCATTGCGAGGAGCGTAGCGACGAAGCAATCTAATAAATACAAGTAGTTACAATACGTGAGATTGCTTCGCTCCGCTCGCAATGACGGTATTTTCGACTTTTTACGA
>JAGGSD010000186.1 GCA_021159265.1 Syntrophobacterales bacterium
TGAGGCCAAATTCCCAATTTCTATTTTCTAATTTCGATGTTCAGAGACCTTTGCAGAATGTTCAATTTTGTTCAAGTTCAAGGAAGGCGAAGATTTTAACCACAGGAATATATTGGATATTTCGAGGATTAAAATTTGAGCCTGACGCAGAAATTGGGCAAAAGGGAACGTTATGCAAAGGTCTCGTTCAGTGAACGCTTACTAAATTCTTTTGCCGTTCGACGGTTCGACTGAGCTCACGCCGAAGTCTCACGCCGAAGCCATTTTTGCACGAATTTCACAACTAAGGAACTCAAGCGGCAAAGGCTAAAGATTTTTCCTTGATCCTTTGTCCTTGAACCTTGAACCTCGTTGTTTGTTACCTGACACCAACATCTGCGCGAAAGATGCAATTATTGTGAATAAAGACTCTATTGCTTGTTTGAAGATTATTCCTCAGTATCTGTGACACCATCCTTTAATTTTTCTATTTCTTCTCTGATAATCCTCTCGGCAATCCGGGGGAACATTTCTCTTGCAATCTTTTCGGAAATCTCGGAAACCTGTTTTATGATTGCATCATTTACATTTTCATCAGGCAGGTTGCGTTGCCGGGGCTCTTCCACAATGTCAACAAGATCATAGATTTTGTCATTCTCCCCTAATATTCTATCATCTATCATTATTTCTTTATACTCCTCCGGCAACCTCTTCTCCATATCGTTTTGTCTGTCTATGAGATTATCAGAAACTTCTTTCGCCTTTCCTCCGCGGCCTGTTATATATCTTCCATGTTTGTCCATCAGGTCTCCTTTTCGGCCGACGGTATTACTTAAAAACGCACATTTTTTATAAATTATCACACCTTTACAATCACTTCAAGACTTTTCATTTCTCTTAGACTGTAGAATGAAAAAAGTTCATGGGATCAATATTTTTAGCGCCTTCATGCTCCCATGATTTTTTGGCTGAAAAAAAAGGGCTAAAACTCATCAGAATTTTAACCCCTTCTCAATAATAAACTATTACTTTATTTTCCTGCTAATCCCTCAATCCTCTAATCCTAATATTAGTGCGCTTCCGACATAGCCATTTGAATATATATCATTGACAGCATAACGAAAACCAGGGTTTGGATAATCGATGTAAAGATCATGAGAACCATAATGGGCATAGGAATAAGGAACGGAACGAGCAGAAGAACAATGGCCATCACGAGATCTTCACCCATGATATTTCCAAAAAGTCGCACCGATAGCGATAAAACACGTGAAAGATGACTTATGATTTCGATCGGCATCATCAGGGGCGCCAACCACCATATAGGCCCCAAAAACTGTTTTATATACTTAAACCCATGGATTCTAACTCCAACAACATGGGTCGCCACAAATACTACCAGAGCCATGGAAAGCGTCGTATTGAGATTGGCCGTCGGAGATTCGAACCCGGGGATAATACCCAGCAGATTAGCAGTCAAAATAAAAATACCAATTGTCCCAACGAGAGGTAAAAACTTAATCCCCTCCGGTCCCATTGTATCGACAAGCAGGTTTGCGATAGTGTCCACAACTAACTCGGAAAAGTTCTGCACCTTACCGGGATAAATATCCAGCCGGCGAGTCGCGAGAAAGGACAACACGGACAAAGCAATCATGATAAACCACGTATATGTCACATGGGGTGGAAAATACGGATTATCCAAAAATAACAGGGGATGCATTTTTCTCTTCGAACCTCCTTAAAGGCTTTTTTTTTATATTCTCAACAATTACAGTAAGCACAATACCTATAATGACTATTGAAAGGCCAAAGACCAGTCCGATCACACTCACGGGCACCTGGGTTATGACAAAATAAAGAACAAGACCCGTGACGGCTAACCGTATGTAATACCAAAACAAGAGATATCGCTTCAGATTACCCGGCTTGCTTTTATCGGAAAGGCGCCGGAAGAGTTTTACCAGATTTCTTGAAAGCCAGTAAAAATTAATAATACTGATCAAACCACCCAGTAGAACCCCAAAGGCAAAATTGTATGACAAAAAAATAAAACTGAGAATAAAAAACACACCCAGAATTCCCCAGTTTACCAGCTCAATTTTTTTTTGAAGGGTGGTCTTCACTATGCGATTCGCCCTCTGCTTCTTTGTCAGGTCCTTTATCTTTACCGGACATATACTTTTTTATAAAGATATAAAAATTTCTGAAACCTGCAATAATTCCTATTATCAGAAACAGAGAAGTAAATATATTCCCCGTTCCAAATTTCCGGTCAATGAATACCCCTATATAGAGACCCCCAAAGATCGCGATAACCATGGCAATACCAAGACTGCTGGCATACGCCATCTCAAAAAATCTCTCTTTTCTCTTTTTCTTTTCACTCATTAACGCGATATTTTGCTAGCACAATGAACCGGGAAAGTCAAACAACTTTTCAGGCTGAAATGGTGTATCCCCTAATGCGGCAAAGCCGCAAGGGCTGAGCAACGAGCAATGAGGACTAAGTGCTAAAGGGCCGGAGAGGATTATCCCTTAATCCTAACCCTTTAGTCCGTTAGTTGTAAAGTTCTTGCAAAAATGGCAAAAGAATTTAGTAAGCGTCCACTGAACGTCGAAATTAGAAAATAGAAATTGGAAATTTGGCCTCATGCTTT
>JAGGSD010000279.1 GCA_021159265.1 Syntrophobacterales bacterium
AGACTGGATTCCGGCTTTCGCCGGAATGACGAAAAATGGTACTTTTCGACTTTTTACGAATGTGTCAATCTTTGATAGAAACAAAAAAGCCACGGTTGTAATGACCATGGCTTTTTCTATGAGCGTTCGGGTTGAATCCTGCTGCGGTTATTTCACAAACAAACTCAGGTTGTTTCTTTGCTTTACCGTTTTGTCTCCTAATGAAGCGCCGCAATAAGGACAGGTGTAGTCATATTTGTCTCCATTAGGAAGGACTAACAGCAGCCTTTTCCTTACCGGAACGGCCCTTTTGCATTTTGGGCAGTAAAGTTCTGTTGCATCGAAATCGCCATATGTTTCCCTGTTCATATTCGTAAGCCTCCGTATCGTGCAGAAAGAGCAATAAAAAATAGGTTATAAATCATGCGTCTCTTTCCGGTATTTTCTCCGCGTTTTCCAGCCACACAGTGGCTTCACTGTCGCTTGGCGCCCTGTAATCACCCCTGGGGGAAAGAGAACCACCCGATCCGACTTTTGGGGCGTTGGGTATACAGGAGCGCTTAAACTGGCTGGTTTTAAAAAATCTGAATAGATAAACTTTCAGCCAGTGTTTGATTTCTTTAATCGTGTATTCATTTCTCCTGTCTTCCGGTACATTGGGCCAGAGACCCTTTTCTTTGTCTTTCCATGCGCAATAGGCCATGAAGGCAATTTTTGTGGGTAGATATCCAAACCGGGTGGTATAAAAATTGTTGAAGTCCTGAAGTTCATAAGGTCCTATTATCGATTCTGTCTTCTGATCAGGCTGATCGTTATTTTTGCCCGGGATCAATTCAGGACTAATCTCTGTTTCGAGGATGTCGAGAAGAATATCTGATGTCTTTTGATCAAATTGATCTGACTGTGCCACCCATCGAATCAGATACTGGATCAGAGTTTTGGGCACACTGGCATTGACGTTGTAGTGGGACATGTGGTCGCCCACTCCGTAAGTGCACCAGCCCAGAGCCAGTTCGCTGAGATCCCCTGTTCCCACAACGAGTCCATTTCTAAAATTAGCAATACGAAAGAGATGAGATGTTCTTTCCCCGGCCTGAACGTTTTCAAAGGTAATATCGTAAATCTCTTTATTTTCTGCAAAGGGATGCCCGATATCTTTAAACATTTGTATGCAGCTTGCTCTGATGTCAATTTCATTGGATTCCACACCGAGGGATTGCATCAATGCGATGGCATTGGCATAGGTTTTATCCGATGTTGCAAAGCCGGGCATTGTATAGGCCTTGATGTTTGATCGAGGCAGATTTAAAAAGTCCATGGTACGAGCGGACACGATGAGCGCATGCGTGGAATCAAGTCCTCCCGATACGCCAATTACAAGATTCCTCACTCCCGAGGATTTCAAGCGTTTTGAAAGACCCTGAACCTGAATGTTATATACCTCATAGCAACGTTGATCTCTTCTGGCCGGATCTGACGGGATATAAGGAAACCGGGGATATTCCCTTGTTAAAAGCATTTTTTCTTCAGGAAGTGCAATTGAGAAAGGGATTCTGCGAAATTTCGCCATATTTTCTCTGTATGTTCTGGCATTCTGACTGAATCCCGTCATGCGCATCCTGTCCTGGGCAAGCCTGTCCAGATCTATATCGGCATATATGATCTGGGAAGTCCGGGAAAACCGCTCCGATTTTGCCAGGAGATTGCCGTTTTCGTATATTATGGCTTGACCGTCCCAGGCAAGGTCTGTGGTGGATTCCCCGGGACCGGCGGATGAATAAAGATATGACGATATGGAACGCGCCGACTGGCTTGAAATAAGACTGTGCCTGTAGTCGGATTTGCCCACCGTGATATTGGAGGCGGAAAGATTACCAACGACGGTAGCACCAGCAAGAGATGCAAAACTCGACGGAGGTATGGGAACCCACACGTCTTCACATATTTCTATGAAGAATTTGAAATGCCTTACATTTTTTACTTCAAATATCAGGTTAGCGCCGAAAGGGATATCAATCTGGCCGCACAAATCAATAGTTTCTGAAAGGATCTCTTCTGCCGGAGAAAACTGGCGGCCCTCATAGAACTCTCTGTAGTTCGGAAGGTATGATTTTACCGCAACCCCGAGGATTTTTCCCCGGTAGAGAATAACCCCGCAGTTGAACAGAAGCGAGTCAATCCGCAGAGGCGCGCCTACCGTCATGATCAGGTTCAGATCCTTGGTAGCATCAATAATATCTTTCAGGGATTTAATGACGCTCTGTAAAAGGGCATCCTGATGGAAGAGGTCTTCGTTCGAATATGCAGTTATCCCCAACTCAGGAAACAGGGCGAAGATCGCTTTCTTTCCCGCTGCCTCCTTAGCCAGGTCAATAGTGTTCTTTGTGTTAAAATCCGTATCTGCTACCCTCACTTCAGGCATGCATACGGCAACTTTTATAAATCCATGATTGTAAAGGTTGAAAAATTGATTCATATTCTTTACCTCCATATTCATGACTTGAGACCTTTGCATAACATTCCCTTTTGCCCAATTTCTGCGCCTGCCTGTGCGTTGCCTGTCTGCGTGCGGACACGCACAGGCAGGCACGCAAACAGGTCAGGCTCAAATTTTAATCCTCGAAATATCCAATATATTCCTGTGGTTAAAATC
>JAGGSD010000331.1 GCA_021159265.1 Syntrophobacterales bacterium
AAAACCTCCCCTACCCATACGGTAAAAATGCAACCCGCCGTTTGATACCTGAGTAACTATGCTGCAAGTTACTTCCCACTATGATGCCGTGAAACAGCATAGTGAAGCTTTTTACGAATGCATCAACATTCGATACTGTACGTTCGCTGTTCATCTTAGTTCCGGCTTGTCCGGGTTGGAGAATAGAGGAAACAAAAAAGGCACCCCAAAATAGTTAACATGGAGTGCCTTTTTTTGACGAAATTAATACTTATACAGCCTTAACATTAGCGGCTGCGGGACCTTTTTTCCCTTGCTCAATATCAAACGCCACGCGTTGGTTCTCGTACAAAACTTTAAAGCCTTCGCTTTGAATAGCGCTGTAATGAACAAATACATCGCCACCTTCATCGTTCTCGATGAAGCCAAAACCTTTACTTTCATTGAACCATTTTACTGTACCTTCTGGCATTTCGGTAATCCTCCTTTCATGATTTTTCTAAAGTTGGATCACCTACATGCACGCAAAAACAAGAAATCTGAAAGTTCAACAGCTTGAGTTCGTACTTCAAAATGTTTCAATCCTAACTTTACAGTACCGCGATAACCTTCTGTTACCGGAATACTTAAATTATGATATACAGCATTTCCGGCATAAGTCAAGTTATTTTTTCCTCTGAAAAAATAAATGGTTTTCCATTTCACTTTCTGCTAAAAAACACCGCCCGGCTTTAATTAAGTTGGGTTTTGTTATTTAATGGGAGATTTAAATGATAAACATACAGAAACACCATATCAGAAACATTGCAATCATTGCACACGTCGATCACGGAAAGACAACCCTTGTCGATGGAATGCTCAGACAGAGCGGCATATTCAGGAAAAACCAGCAGGTGGAAGAACGTATCATGGATTCGATGGACCTCGAACGGGAACGCGGCATCACGATCATGGCGAAAAACACCGCTATCTGGCACCGTGATGTCAAGATCAACATTGTTGACACACCGGGTCATGCAGACTTCGGCGGAGAAGTGGAACGAAGCCTTAACCTGGTTGACGGAGCCCTCCTGCTCGTTGACGCCAGCGAAGGCCCGTTGCCACAGACCCGTTTCGTCGTCAAGAAAGCGCTTGCCAAACGATTGCCCATTATCGTCGTCATCAATAAAATCGACCGTGGCGATTCGAGGATAGAAGAAGTTACTAATGAAGTGTACGATCTTTTTATCGATCTCGATGCAACAGAAGAACAGATTGAATTTCCCATACTTTACACTAATGCCAAAACCGGCGTTGCCCATACAACGCTGGGTGATGACTCCAACGATTTGCGACCGCTCTTTGACACAATCGTTTCCCATATTCCTGCACCACGGGCAAATGACAATGGGATCCCGCAGTTCCTGATAACAAATCTCGACTATGATTCTTATGTCGGGCAGATTGCCATCGGCCGATTGGCGAACGGTATTTTGGAGATGAATAAGGGTTATTCCCTGTGCGGGGTAGAGAAAGTCACGCCTGGAATAAAATTTTCAGCCCTCTATACCTTCGATGGATTAAAGAAGGTGCCGGTTGACAAGGTAGAATCGGGAGACATAATTGCTGTATCCGGAGTTAAACATGTAACAATCGGTGACACAATATCTTCCCAGGAAAATCCGAGTCCGCTTCCTCGTATTCATATCGATGAACCAACTGTTTCAATGGTCTTTTACGTCAACAATGGTCCAATGGCCGGCACCGAAGGTAAATATCTGACGTCCCGGCACCTGAAAGACCGCCTGGAGAAAGAAACTCTGAGAAATGTTGCACTGAATATCAGGTCCCTCTCCCGAAAGGACATGTTCGAAGTCTGCGGCCGTGGGGAATTGCAGATGGCTGTTCTCATCGAAACCATGCGCAGAGAAGGTTACGAGTTCATGGTATCCAAGCCGCAGGTGATTACAAAAGAAAAAAACGGCGAAGTTCTCGAACCAACCGAACGGATTTTGATCGATATTCCTGAAGAATTTATTGGTGTTGTTACCGAAGCGCTTTCCAAACGGAGAGGACGCATGACAAATTTAATCAACAGGGGTAGCGGGCGGGCTAAGCTTGAATTCATTATACCATCACGTGGGTTGATCGGCTTCCGGAGCCACTTTTTGACTGACACAAAGGGGGCGGGCGTTATGAATACACTCTTCGAAGGATACGAGCCATGGTTCGGCCCGATTCCGCAACGGGCGAATGGAGCGCTGGTCGCCGATAGGTCAGGCAGGGTTACACCTTATGCCAGCCTTGCCATGGAGGATCGGGGAGAACTCTGCGTCGAGGTTGGAACAGAAGTGTACGGTGGCATGATCATTGGAGAGCGGAATAAACCCGGCGATCTGAACGTGAATATCACCAAGGAAAAACATCTGACAAACATACGCAGTTCTACATCAGACGCTACAGTAACCCTGAGGCCGCCACGACACCTGACATTGGATCAGTCCATCGAGTTTATAGCCGAAGATGAATTGATCGAAGTGACCCCGCAGAATATCCGCTTGCGCAAAATGGATATTCAGAAAAGCATACGACACATTAAATTGAAGACAAAATGAGACCTTTGCAGAATGTTCAATTTTGTTCAAGTTCAAGGAAGGCGAAGATT
>JAGGSD010000311.1 GCA_021159265.1 Syntrophobacterales bacterium
GAAATTCTTTTGCCATTTTTGCCTGTCTGCGTGCGGACACGCACAGGCAGGCACGAATTTCACAACTAAGCGCCTAACCCAGATAAACTGGAACGAAGAAATGGTTCACGGTTCAAGGGGTTAAGATTGATCGTTTTCTAACCACTGAACCTTGAACCTGAGCACTGATTACTCTCTTCCAGGTACCGCATTATCTATCTGAGACGGGATAAGCTCTTTTTCGGCATAATCAAGATAGATTTTCTCTTTCACAAAAAGATCAAAAAGATCGGCATCAAGACGGTTGTCTTCCACCATTAAACCGAGAATTTCCAAAGCCTGAGACAGGGTATTCTCCTTCCTGTAAGGCCTGTCCCTGGCTGTCAGCGCCTCAAAGACATCCGCCAGCGCCAGAATTCTGGCCTGAAGTGAAATCTCATCTGCCTTTAAGCCCAGAGGATAGCCTTGTCCGTTAAGACATTCATGATGAGAACTTGCATATATGGGCACGTTTTGCAATTTTTTCGGGAAAGGCATCTGGGAAAGCATTTTAAAAGTAATCGCAGCATGACTTTTTATAATATTTCTTTCCTTACTTGTCAGGGTTCCTCTGCGAATGCAAAGATTTTCAACCTCGTCATCGTTCAGCAGCGTCTGTGGTTTCCCATTCATAATCCATTTTCTACCGGCAATGGTCTTTACCCGCTCAATATCTTCATCGGATATAAATTTATCACCCTTATTTACAGAAAAGAGAAAATTGTAATCTTCTTCCAGTTTTGTTACTTCATTATCATAATCCTCAGAACTGACTTCTGTATCAGACAAGGCTTCCCTGGTCCGGCCTTTCTTAAGGATATCAATTTCAATATCCCTTTTTATCACCTCAAAACGGGTTTTTAACATTTCAATCCTGTCAAACACGGTACTCAACTTTGTCGATTTATCCATCACATACTCGGGAATTGCCACTTTGCCAACATCATGAACCCATGCGGCGATCCTGAGCTCATTCATCTGATCTTCACTAAAATAAATATCTTTAAAATGACCTTTCCTAACCTCATTAATCTTCCGGGCAATGAGCATGGTTAATTCCACCACACGGCGTCCGTGATCGCCGGTATATGGTGATTTCTCGTCTATGGCAGTTGCGATTGTTTTTATGAAAGATTCGAATAGATTCTGTAAATCCTTGATCAGACGGTTATTGGTAAGAGCTATCGCCGCCTGTGAAGCCAAAGCTTCGGTTAGCTCCTGGTATTCTTTAGAAAAAGGTATCGTTTTATTATTTGTTCTATCCCGGGCGTTTAAAAGTTGAAGAATCCCGATAATATCATTTTCGTGGTTCCGCATGGGAACCACAAGCATAGACCGGGAACGGTATCCTGTTTCAGAATCAAACTTGCGTGTTCCCTCAAAGTTAAATTTCTCCGCATGATATACATCGGAGATATTCACCACTTCACCGGAAAGAGCCGAATAAGAGGAAACATTGGCATAATTGAGAGTGTCATCTCCATTATATAATTTGACGGGCGCCCAGGTGATCGCTCCCGCAGTTCCGCCCATCCGTATTTTTAATGAATCATTTTGAACAATCGCAAAGTGGAGAGATCTCTCATCATTACTCATAATATAAAGTGTGCCACCGTCGGCATTTGTAAATCTTCTGGCTTCTTCAACAATCAGTTCGAGTAAACGATCTATGTTGTGCTCGGCTGACAATGCCGCTCCTATCTGAGAAAGCCTCCTTATCTGTTCAATCTGATTTTTGGTAAAATCTCTTATCGATGTAACGATATTGCTTAAGAGTTGATTAAGTTCATCATTACCTGTGATGTGAACCGAAGTTTCCTTACTTTTATCAGTCATACCACCACGGCCGCAAAGGCAAGAGGCTAAAGGTTTGCCCCTTGTCCCTTGCTCCTTGTACCTTTTCACTGTCTGCGCCAACATCTGTGCAAAAAACATAGATGTAGCGGATAAAGACTCTAAAAAAAGATGCCACCCATTGTATGCATATTATGCGGAAGTGCCTCTTCTTTTCCAGATAATTTCTTATACAGGTTTCACATTCGCTGCTGCGGGGCCCTTATCTCCCTGTTCCACATCAAAACTCACACGCTGGCCCTCATACAACGTCTTGAATCCCGCAGCGTTAATGGCGCTGTAATGAACAAACACATCACCGCCCTCATCGTTTTCGATGAACCCAAAACCTTTCCGCTCATTAAACCATTTTACTTTACCTTCTGCCATTATTCACACCCTCCTTTTAAATGTTTTCCAAAGCTGGATTGCAACCTGATGACAAAATGAAAGAACCACCAAAGCTCTGCCGAGCATGGTGGTCCGTTTTCATACTTCAAAATGTTTCCATCCAACTTCTTCTTCTCCCCCGCTGGCTTGTAAGATTGCGGGGCATTTCTTCCAAATTTATATAACCGCTATTATAAACATTATTTAAAGTCAAGCTTTTTTATTCGTAACCCTTCAAAGGTTCATGGTTCAGCGTTCAGGGTTAAGGACAAAGGCAGCATTAGACCTAACCCGGACAAGCCGGAAAAGCTCGAAGCTGAAAGCCTGCAGCCGTTCACG
>JAGGSD010000100.1 GCA_021159265.1 Syntrophobacterales bacterium
TTGATACGTCCGTAAAAAGTCACAGAAACACTCTTTTGTCATTCTGAGCGATAGCGAAGAATCTGATATCATTGAGATTCTTTGTCGCTCCGCTCCTCAGAATGACACGGCGTGGACTTTTTACGAGTGCATCATATTGGATATTTTCCCATTTTCTCCAGTTTTGCAAATGCTTATTATACTGAACGTTTAATTATATCTATTTTTTTTCATTTTCAAGAAAATAACCCAGGCAAGCCGGAACCAAACAGTCTTAGATCGTAGGTTGGATTGAGAGAAATGAAACCCAACCCGCAATATTTTTGCCACGGACACACGCAAACCGGCACAGATTTTTCTCACAGGAACGTCCAAAATATAATAAGTCCGTGTGGGCCTGTGACTGTTTTATTGGCGACACAAACGAAAATCCTCATAAATCAATAGACTCATTACTGTTTCATTGAATCAAGAAACTCTTTGTTGGTTTCAGTTTTTCGAATTTTGCCTATGATAAACTCCATAGCATCTACGGGATTCATTTCCTGTAAAAGCCTTCGTAGTATCCATATCCTGTTTAAATCATCTTTTGATGTTAACAGTTCTTCCTTTCTTGTGCCAGAACGAATAATGTCAAAGGCTGGGAAAATCCTCCTGTCAGCAATTCTTCGATCAAGATGCAGTTCCATATTTCCCGTTCCCTTGAATTCTTCAAAGATAACCTCATCCATCCTGCTGCCCGTTTCAATAAGAGCTGTTGCAATAATTGTCAGACTTCCACCGTTTTCGATATTTCTAGCAGCGCCAAAAAATCTTTTTGGTTTATGAAGTGCATTGGAATCAACTCCCCCGGAAAGAACTTTCCCGCTTGGAGGAATAACGGAGTTATAGGCTCTGGCAAGCCTGGTAATACTATCAAGAAGTATTACGACATCCCTGTTGTGTTCAACCAGTCTCCTTGCTTTTTCAAGTACCATTTCCGAAACCTGAATATGTCTTTGAGCCGTCTCGTCAAAGGTAGAAGAAATAACCTCTCCACTAACACTTCTTTCCATATCCGTAACTTCTTCGGGACGTTCATCAATCAACAAAACCATAGGTATAATTTCTTTATGATTGGCGGTAATGCTGTTGGCTATATCTTTGAGCAAAACTGTTTTACCTGCTCTCGGCGGCGATACGATCAATCCCCTCTGACCTTTCCCTATGGGTGAAAAAAGATCCATAATTCTTGTCGAATAATTTTCTTGATCCGATTCTAACAATATTTTTTCATCAGGATAAAGAGGCGTAAGATTGTCAAAAAGTATTTTATCCTTTGCTGCTTCGGGAGACTCAAAATTTATGGAATTCACCTTTAAGAGAGCAAAATATTTCTCTCCATTTTTGGGAGGTCTTACCTCTCCTCCAATGGTATCTCCTGTTCGAAGATTAAATCTCCTTATCTGAGAAGGAGAAACATAAATATCGTCCGGACCGGGAAGATAATTAAAACCACCGGACCGCAAGAATCCGAAACCATCCGGCAGTGTTTCCAGAACGCCTTCTTCCTTAATGACGCCATTTTTTTCAGCCTGAGCTTGAAGAATGGCAAAAATCAGATCCTGTCTTTTCATTCCGGCTGCATGCGGCACTTTCAGTTCTTTTGCCAAAGTCGTGAGTTCGCCAATAGATTGTTTTTTCACATCTGAAATGTTCATAGTTTTCTCTCCTCTAAATATGATAGGCTCGTAAAAAGCGCCACTATGCCGTTTTAGAGCATTATGATGAAAAGTAATTTACAGTGTAGCCGCTCAGGCATCAAACGGCGGGTTACATTTTTACCGTATGGATAGAGGAGGTTTTAACCTTCCTTCACAGTTCGACTGAGCTCGCCGAAGTCCGCAGGCATATAGTTGATATTCCGAGGATTATTTTTTGAGCATAACGCAAAGATTGGGCGAAAAGACCTTAAATCAACAGAGTCATACATACATACGATAAATTGATAGTTTATTAAGAACCGCGGAAACACTTCAACATGGAAGGGTTTGTATAAAAATTGCCAGGCAAAAACCTTAAAGATACGTTTTTGATGGTCGAAACAACATATTGAGACCTTTGCAGAATGTTCAATTTTGTTCAAGTTCAAGGAAGGCGAAAATTTTAACCGCAGAAATTGGGTAAAAAGGGACGTTATTCAAAGGTCTCATATTATCCATTACTCTATATCGCGCGCTTCACTATGATCAAATTTTATTTACCTGGAATAATTGTAGATTCTCAGCTAAGATATTGGAAAACTTGAGGCGCTAATCTCTAGCGTAAGTTTGGATACCCTATTATGATGAAGAACTTTTAACTTATTTCAGACCACATTTGGGGAATTTCCAAAAGACCCACGCTCTTCATATTATACAAATAAACAATCATGTCAAGATAATTTTTCAGCGTGTTAATGCAATATGATTATGTCACCCCTAACCTGAACAAGCCGGAACTAAAGAGGATATATTTTTATCACGAAAACACGAAAAAGAAAATTTAATTTCGTACTTTCATTTTTTTCGTGGTTTCGTGATTGTTTTTAATTCTTTTGCCAATTTTGC
>JAGGSD010000098.1 GCA_021159265.1 Syntrophobacterales bacterium
TGGGGGCATCGGCCCCTACAATATAGTAGGGCCTGTTCCCCGAACAGGCCGATGCGGCGGAACGTAAAAATTGGACTTTTTACAAAGCCGTCAAAAAATATCACCTCTTCTTAACATAAGTCAAGGTAACACGCTGTTCTTTGAGGTAATTTAACGGTCAACGGTAAAACCAATTTATTCCATACAATGGAGGAATCACATGTTTTGTTATCAATGTCAGGAAACGGCCAAAAACACAGGTTGCATCGTAAAGGGCATCTGCGGCAAGACGGAAGAGACAGCGAATCTTCAGGACCTGCTTATTTATATCTTAAAGGGAATCTCGATTTATGCTGAAAAGGTAAAAGAAAAGGGCGCATCAGACAATAAGTATGGATTGTTCATTGCCAGAGCCCTCTTTGCAACCATAACGAATGCAAATTTTGACAATGACAGGTTGATCACACTGATCAGAGAAGGGCTGAAGCTCAGGGACGAATTAAAGAAAAAATGCGGGGGTAATATTTCGGGAAAATTGCATGACTCGGCGGTGTGGTTTTCGGATGATCCTGCCGAATTCAACAAAAAGGCTGAAAGTGTCGGCGTCCTTTCCACGGACAATGAAGATGTTCGTTCGCTTAGAGAGCTACTCATGATTGGATTAAAGGGCATCGCCGCCTATGCGGATCACGCCGCCATTCTTGGCTTGGAAGACGAAAAGATCTATGCATTCCTGATGGAGGCTCTTGCCTCCACAACCAAAGACCTGACCGTTGACGAGATGGTGGCGATAGTCATGAAGGCCGGAGAATGCGCTGTCACTGGAATGGCTCTTCTCGACAAGGCAAACACATCGGCCTATGGAAATCCTGAAATCTCAAATGTCAATATCGGTGTCGGAACCAACCCGGGAATCCTTATCTCCGGTCACGATCTCAAGGATATGGAAGAGCTTCTGGAGCAGACAGAGGGAACAGGCGTGGACGTGTATACTCACGGCGAAATGTTGCCGGCGAATTCTTATCCCGCATTCAAAAAATACACCCATTTCGTTGGCAATTACGGAAATGCATGGTGGAAACAGGGAGAGGAATTCACGTCCTTCAACGGCCCCATACTTATGACAACCAACTGTATTATCCCGGTCAAGGATTCATACAAAGATAGAATCTTCACGACAGGAATGACCGGGTATCCTGGGGTAAAACACATTCCCGACAGACCAGAAGGCAGTGTAAAGGATTTTTCAGAGATCATAGAACTGGCAAAGAAGTGCAATCCTCCAGTCGAAATCGAGACCGGTGAGATAGTGGGGGGCTTTGCCCATAATCAGGTCATTGAACTGGCCGACAAGGTCGTGGATGCGGTGAAATCCGGGGCAATCAAGCGCTTTGTTGTAATGGCTGGCTGTGACGGCCGTCATAAAACAAGGAGCTATTATACAGATGTCGCGCGGGAACTTCCCAAAGATTCGGTGATCCTGACCGCGGGCTGCGCGAAGTATCGCTATAACAAACTTGATCTCGGTGATATCTGCGGTATCCCCAGGCTGCTTGACGCGGGCCAGTGCAATGATTCTTATTCTCTGGTCGTTATCGCCCTGAAACTGAAAGAGGTCTTGGGACTCGAAGATATCAATGACCTTCCCATATCTTACGATATTGCATGGTATGAGCAAAAGGCAGTGGCCGTGCTGCTTGCCCTCCTGTTCCTTGGAATTAAGGGAATCCGCCTCGGACCGACACTTCCGGCATTTGTATCTCCGGCCGTCCTTAAGATTCTCATTAAGAATTTTAATATCAAGCCAACAGAAGATGTGAAGACAGATATTAAAGCGATGATGGAAGGAAAGTAATAAAACCTGTTCTTCCAGAATTACGAAGGAGTTTTGTTCATTATGAAGGAAGTATTAATAATGTTTGCGATTGTTGCAGCCTGGTTTGTTCTCCAGGTTTATATTCTGCCCAGGATGGGGGTGCCCACGTGACTGAATCAATCCTGCCAGTTGGCGGATAACAAGAGTGATGCAGGCAAACTTGGTGGCAAGGATATCGGCAAAGGGTAGGGTTATCATATTATGTCTGACGATCATTCAAAAATGGAGGTTGAAAGCAGAACAGCTGAGGCAATGATTGAGATCTTCTGCCATGGACAACATGGCAGTAAAGAAGGGCTATGTTCCGAGTGCCGGGAACTTCTGGACTACGTTGTGAAACGCCTTGAAAAATGCCCCTTTCAAGAGGACAAACCCAAGTGTGCCAAATGTCCTGTTCATTGCTACAAACCGGATATGAGGGAGAAGATCAGGGCAGTGATGAAATATGCCGGTCCGCGCATGCTTTATCGGCATCCTGTTTTGTCAGGAGCGCATTACCTGACAAGGAAATAACTTATGCGCGGTCAGGTCCGTTCTAAATTGCTAAATCTACGAACACCACATCTTTTCAGCAATTTCCGGAAAAACAGGCATGGCGTCTCCCGATTTGTCCATTAATTTACAAATACCGCAATTTTTTGTATTGATGGCTCTGTTGATTTAAGGTCTTTTCGCCCAATCTCTGCGTTATGCTCAAAAAA
>JAGGSD010000146.1 GCA_021159265.1 Syntrophobacterales bacterium
ATTGAAGGGGCGATGAAAAACGGTGAGGGAAGATGAACGTAGTATTGTTTGTTTCATAGGAATAGGTTCCAATGTGGCTGACTCCGTTTCAAATTGCCTGGAATCTATTGAGCGTATCTCTCTGTTTTCTCATATAAGAATCACAAAAAAATCATCTCTTTACAGGACAGAGCCTGTTGGGCTGAAGGAACAGGAATGGTTCGTAAATGGTGTTATTGAAATTAAAACGAAATACACAGCCACCACCCTTTTGAAAGTTCTTCAACAGATAGAAAAAGACATGGGAAGGATAAGAGAAGAAAGATGGGGTCCAAGAACGATCGATCTGGATATTCTTTTTTATGGTCAAGAGGTTATAAAAGAAAAAGATATTTCTGTTCCTCATCCCGAATTACACAAAAGACGTTTTGTCCTTATTCCTATGTATGAGATTGCCCCATATGTTATACATCCGGCCTTCGGAATTTCTATTAAAGGTCTGCTGAGCAGGCTTCAGGATGAAAGCAGAGTGGAAGTTTTATTTGAAAATTCCAACGTAGAAGATTAATCAAAGCTCAAAGTGAGGCCTTTTGCAAGAGTCTCATTTTGACATCTGGGAATCTGTATTAAAAATGCTTCGTTTAATAATCGCTGTCGTTATCGTATATCTCATATATCGTCTGGTAAAAACGTCTCTTTTACCGTCAGGGAAAAGGTCAGAAAAATTTCCCAGGACGCCCGCTTCCATAGAAGGCGAAGAGATGGTAAAGGATCCTTATTGTAACACGTATATTCCTTTGGGTGATGCTTACAAGGCATCAGTTAATGGCAAAACTCTTTACTTTTGCAGCAAAGAATGTTTTGAAAAATACAAAAGAAAGATGGAAGAAGAATCTTAATGCACTCGTAAAAAGTCGCAGAAACACTCTTTTGTCATTCTGAGCGATAGCGAAGAATCTGATATCATTGAGATTCTTCGTCGCTCCGCTCCTCAGAATGACACGGTGTGGACTTTTTACGAATGTGTCAATCTTGATGGTCTCGTAAAAAGTCCCAAAACTCCCTCTCCCTTGATGGGAGAGGGCAGGGGTGAGGGTGAGAACACCGCTATTCCAAGCAGTTATGTCCCCCTCCCCTTTATCCCCTCCCACCAGGGGAGGGGAAATCCGACTTTTTACGAGACTGTCAATCTTAATAGATTAATGTAATGAGGAAAGGGAAGCTATATGAAATTTTTCATTGACACCGGTAATATCGAAGAGATTAAAGAAGGTCTTAAACTTGGCATGGTTGATGGTGTAACCACCAATCCCTCACTGGTCGCAAAAGAAAATAAGGATTTTGACACTGTTGTTAAAGAGATTCTGGAAATTGTTGAGGGACCTGTAAGTTTGGAAGTTATCAGCCTTAAAGCCGAAGGCATGGTAGCTGAGGGAAGAAAACTGGCGGCGCTGGCCGATAATGTGGTAGTTAAAGTGCCAATGCTAACCGAAGGCTTAAAGGCCACTAAGATATTATCGGATGAAGGAATCCACGTAAATCAGACGCTGGTGTTCTCTCCTCTCCAGGCATTGATGGCGGCTAAAGCAGGCGCTGCTTATGTGAGCCCTTTTGTGGGAAGGCTTGATGACATTTCTCATACAGGTATGGACCTGGCAGAACAGATAATAACTATTTTTGACAACTATGATTTTGACTGTGAAGTTCTTGTTGCCAGTGTAAGGAATCCCTTACACGTTCTTGAAGCAGCCTTGATGGGCGCTGATGTTGCGACAATACCATTTAAAGTATTGTTGCAACTGGCAAAGCATCCTCTTACAGATATAGGTGTAGAGAAGTTTTTAACCGACTGGAAAAAGGTTCCCAAAAAATAAAATGATTGATTTTCTGAAAAGTTTTTTCGACAGGTTACCTATATCAGAAAAGAAAAAACATATATTCAATCTACCCAATTGTATAACCATGCTGAGAATAGGAATGATTCCGATATTATTTCTTCTTATTCTCAATCCCGGTCGTATATTGAGTCTCATCATTGCAATCCTGTTCATTATTGCAGCGGTTACCGATCTGCTGGATGGGTATATTGCGAGGAAATATGGTATTGTTACAAGGATGGGAAAACTTCTCGACCCGCTTGCTGATAAGCTTATTGTAAGCACCGCAATGATCATGCTAATCCCCATCGGGAGGATCCCCGCCTGGATAGTGGCAATAATTATCATAAGAGATCTGTCTGTAGATGGTCTGAGGAGCATTGCATCAACAGAAGGGTTTGTCATTCACGCCAGCAGATTAGGGAAGCGGAAGACCCTCTGCCAGATCTTCGCAGTTTCTGCATTACTAATTCATTATCCCCTTTTTGGGGTCAGTGCCCATGCTGTGGGAATAGTGATCCTATATCTTGCTCTCATTTTAACGGTTTGGTCAGGAGTGGATTACTTTCTTAAATTTCATAAAGGCACAATAAAGTAAGAGATATTGTTATTGTCAATTTTGACAATCTCGTAAAAAGCCCCGCTATGCCGTTTTACGGCATTGTAATGAGAAGGAAATCAGACC
>JAGGSD010000057.1 GCA_021159265.1 Syntrophobacterales bacterium
CATCGTTTACGGCGTGGACTACCAGGGTATCTAATCCTGTTTGCTCCCCACGCTTTCGCGTCTCAGCGTCAGAAAAGGGCCAGAAAGCCGCCTTCGCCACTGGTGTTCCTCCTGATATCTACGAATTTCACCTCTACACCAGGAATTCCACTTTCCTCTCCCCCACTCTAGCCAAGCAGTTTCAAATGCACTTCCCAGGTTGAGCCTGGGGCTTTCACATCTGACTTACCTAGCCGCCTACACGCTCTTTACGCCCAATGATTCCGAACAACGCTTGCACCCCCCGTATTACCGCGGCTGCTGGCACGGAGTTGGCCGGTGCTTCCTCTGGCGATACCGTCAAGCATGGCGGGTATTAACCACCATACATTTCTTCTCACCTGACAGAGCTTTACAACCCGAAGGCCTTCCTCACTCACGCGGCGTCGCTGCGTCAGGGTTTCCCCCATTGCGCAATATTCCTCACTGCTGCCTCCCGTAGGAGTCTGGACCGTGTCTCAGTTCCAGTGTGGCTGATCATCCTCTCAGACCAGCTAACCATCATCGCCTTGGTAGGCCATTACCCTACCAACAAGCTAATGGTACGCGGACTCATCCTTCAGCGATAGCTTGTATACAGAGGCCACCTTTGACTAATATGCCGAAGCAAACCAGTATTATTGGGTATTAGCCCGCCTTTCGGTGGGTTATTCCTAACTAAAGGGCAGATTATCCACGCGTTACTCACCCGTGCGCCACTCTACTCATCCGCCGAAGCGGACTTTCTCGTACGACTTGCATGTGTTAAGCACGCCGCCAGCGTTTGTTCTGAGCCAGAATCAAACTCTCCAGTTTAAATTCTGCTTGAGATTAATCTCAATTTTGAGGCTAATCTCAATTCTTTTCTAAATAAAAAAGGACCCACAAATCTATTATCCAGCTATTCAACTGTAAAAGAGCGTTAAAGAATGAATTTTGGTTTATAACTCAAGTTACTTTTCTTGTCAAGAATTATTTACTCCCAAAATCGGAAAGAAAACAGTTTCACAACAAACGAAGTGCTGTGAATATATCTTCTTCACATTTGTGTCAAGGTTTATTTTTGAAAAAATAAGCAACCTGAAAAATAACAGTTTAGATCAGGAAAATACCCACATTTATTTTATCCAACCCTGATTCTTGCATATTTTTTTTTACCTTTTCGAAGACGGATTTCACCATTCTGATCAATGTCATCAATCGTTATCCTTTCATCGATTGATTGAATCCGTCTTTCGTTTACATAAATTCCTCCTTGCGCAATCAACCTCCTCGTTTCACCTCTGGAAGCACACAAATTAGTTTCTTCAAACAGTTCAGGGATGGAAATTGTTACAACTTCTTCCCTTGTTTTCTCAAAAACAGCTATTGCGGACATATCCTGAATAACTTCAGACCTTGGAATGGAGCTTGATTTAAAGAGGGCTGGATCAACCGGCTTTAAATTGAAAGTACTGGCAGATGCTGATGCTCTCCACGCAGATACGGCTGCCTGTTCACCGTGCGTTATTTTTGTTGTTTCAAAGGCTAATACAGATTTGGCCGCATTTAATTGAGATCCGCTTAGTTCACCCGCCTGCGCGATTTCTTCCATCGGCAAAAAGGTGAACAGGGCCAAAAATCTTTCCACATCTTTATCGTCAGTGTTGATCCAATATTGAAAATAATCATAGGGACTTGTGAGTTTAGAATCCAACCATATTGTTCCTTTTTCCGTTTTACCCATTTTATGACCCAGGGACGTTATAATTAAAGGAAACGTTATTCCATAAACAGTATTCCCTTCAAGTCTTCTTATCAGATCAATCCCCGCTACCATATTTCCCCACTGATCATTGCCCCCCATTTGAAGAGTACAATCATAATGCCTGTTAAGATATAAGAAATCATAAGCTTGAAGGAGCATATAATTAAACTCAATAAAATTAAGTCCTTTTTCCAGTCTCATCTTATAGCTTTCTGCAGCCAACATTCTGTTTACGCTGAAGTGACGTCCTATATCTCTCAAAAACTCGATGTAGTTCAGTCCGGTCAGCCAATCCGCATTATTTAACAACAGGGCCTTATCATCATCAAAATCCACATACTTCGAAAGTTGTTGCTTTAAAGCCTGCGCATTTTCATCAACCTGCTCCTTAGTTAAAACCTGGCGCATCTCTGTTTTCCCACTTGGATCACCAATCAGAGCAGTTCCACCACCAATAAGGACAATCGGCCTGTTACCATGTCTTTGCATGTGAGCAAGAGCCATTATGGGAACAAGACTACCTATATGAAGACTTGCAGCGGTAGGATCAAAACCGATATAACATGTAATTCGTTCCCTCATAAAAAGGTCTTGAATATTTTGATCATCTGTGACCTGTTCAATAAAACCCCTTTCAAGCAATGTATCATACGCATTCTTCACACCAAATACCTCCACAAACGCGGCACACACAAGTAATCAGTGATTCCATTTATGACTCTGTTGATTTAAGGTCTTTTCGCCCAATCTCTGCGTTATGCTCAAAAAAT
>JAGGSD010000246.1 GCA_021159265.1 Syntrophobacterales bacterium
CTTGAAAGTCGAAAAGTACCATTTTGTCATTCCGGCCTGCCTGAGCGTCGCACGCAGACAGGCGAAAGTCGAAATCCAGTCTGTTCAGCTAGCTATAAGGGTGTTGGACTCCGGTTTTCACCGGAGTGACGACTTTTTGCGAGGCCATCAAGGTTGTCAGGTTCAAGCCTGCCTTGGCGCGAATTGATGCGCATTCCCGGCACAATCGCGCTGAATGCTGCGCCAGGAGTTTCTATATAATGGGACCGGGAAGCCAGGTCTGAGCAAGAGGTTCACGGTTGTGAAGCAATGAAAACCTGGCGAAAGAATCTGATAAACAGTTGATATAAGAGAAAGGATCGGAAAATTCACATGAAAGATATATTACCTTTGGATGGAATTAAGATACTCGATTTAAGCCGGTTTTTCCCCGGTCAATATGCTGCGATGCTTTTAGCAGAAGCTGGTGCTGATGTTGTTAAGATAGAAGCTCCAGGATTTCGCGAAGCCCTTTTTGAACTTCTGCATAAGGAAAAACCAACGAAGGAAGCTCAGCATGCATGGGATGCCGTATATGTTCTTGACAGAAGCAAGAAGAGTCTTGCCATAAATCTGAGGGCTAATGAAGCAAAAGACATATTTTATCGTTTGGCCAGAGAAGCAGATGTCATTATCGAAGGAAACAGACCGGGTGTAATGAAAAAGCTGGGACTGGACTATGATACGATAAAAAAAATTAATCCCGGAATTGTGTATTGCGCCATAACAGGTTATGGCCAGGATGGTCCCTATAGTATGCTCCCTGTTCGTGATCTCACCTGTATGGCTATGAGCGGTGTTTTGGGTGTTATTAATGAGGGTGATTTGCCTCCCATGGTCCCGGGTGTTAAGATTTCGGATGCATCTGCTGCAATGTATAGTATGATAGGTATCCTCATGGCTCTTGCCGCGCGTGAAAAAACGGGGAAAGGACAATTTGTAGATGTGTCAATGACTGACGGAGCCCTTTCATGGCTTGCGCCGCCAATCATGAATTGTTATTATGAAGGGAAAGTGCCGGATAAAGGAATAATATATTTGAGCGGTAAGAGACCGGCCTATAATGTATATAAGACGAAAGATGGGAAATATATAAGTATCGCACTGCGTGAAGCTCCATTTTGGGAAAGACTGTGCGAAAAATTGGGAAGACTGGATCTCCTTCCGTATCAAAACCCCGATCCTGAAAGGTTTGATGAGATTGTTTCCGCTTTACAGGATGTGTTTTTGACGAAAACCAGAGATGAGTGGTTCAAAGAACTTAATGATGTGGGAGTGGGGAAGATATATCAGCTGGATGAACTTGAATCGGATCCGCAGATCATGCATCGGCAAATGATTGTCGAAGTGGATTACCCGGGTGTGGGAAAGGTCAAACAGACAGGCAATCCCATTAAATTATCCGATACACCTCTTAAAATAAAATCGTTATGTCCCTCCTGTGGCCAGCATACCAGTGATATTTTAATTGAAGCTGGTTATTCCCGTGAAGAAATCAATAAGTTCTATAAGAACGGTGTGATTGCCTGAGAGGCGCTTTTTCGCTATATATTTTGATATGAAAGGTGGGTTGAAAGATGGAGTTTGAAACGATTCAACTGGTCAAAAAGGACAATCTGGCGACATTAACCTTAAACAGACCGGAAAGAAGCAACGCCATCAACATGAAGATGATGGAGGAATTGGTCGTAGCGGTTGAGGATATTGCTCAGGATGATAATATGAGAGCCATGCTTATCACAGGCGCCGGCAAGGCGTTTTGTGGTGGGGCTGATCTCGATATTATGCCTGGTGGCGGGAACGTTGAGGATTTTGCGGAGATGGGTGTGGAAAATCTGAGGCGATCATTTTTATTCAGATCATCGAAAAAGATCGTATTGGGGATTCAGCAGATGGAAAAACCGACTATCGCGATGATCAATGGGGCATGTGTAGGCGCCGGATTTGATCTGGCTCTGGCCTGTGATATTAAAACAGCCAGTGAGAAAGCTAAATTCATGTGTGGTTTTGTGAAACTTGGTCTTTTCCCGGGGTTTGGCGCCGCGTGGCTTTATCCAAGGGCGATGGGATTGGCAAAAGCCATGGAAATGCTATTTACAGGGGATATGCTTACGGCTGAAGATGCTATGAGGACAGGCATGCTTAACAAGCTGTCATCTCCTGACAAACTTGAAACTGAAACCCTTGCAATGGTCAGGAAGATCGTAGATGGACCGCCCGTCGCCATCCGGCTTATGAAGTCTCAAGTTTACAAAGGGATGGGCACGGATCTGCCCACAGCCCTGGATGAAGCCGCCGTTTGTGAATCGATTACACTTGCGTCGAAAGACCATATTGAAGGAATAACATCTTTTCGGGAAAAGAGGCCCCCATGCTTTAAGGGGGAATAAATTACTTTGTTGTTTTATGAGGATTTTCGTTCAAGATCAAGGCATGCGAAAAAAAATAACCGCAGGCATATAGTTGATATTCCGAGGATTATTTTTTGAGCAT
>JAGGSD010000166.1 GCA_021159265.1 Syntrophobacterales bacterium
GACTTCAGGTCTTTAATGCTGCCTTTGTCCTTAACCCTGAACGCTGAACCATGAACCTGTGAACGGTTACGATTTTCTTTTCTTTTGTTGTTATTTGCGTGCTTTGCGTCTTTGCGTGAGAATTTTGGAAGCAGGCTATATCAAAATTGTTTCAACCTGTTGTCGGCAAGAATGACGGGGCCTTGGGTAATAGACGGAATACCTGACTGAAAAAGTTTTGCTTACTCCTGTTAGTACGATATAACGGAGTAATTCGGAGGAAATATTTTCCTGATTAAGGTTCATTGAACAGAGATAAGCTGAGTAATTCATCAAATACCTGTTGCGTAAACTATTTTTCACTGTTACAGTTCAACAGGTTTTTTAATGAAACATTCATCCAATTGAAGGAGGCGATTTAAAATGCAGGCAATATTTACATTGACACCGTCAGAATCCAAGAGATTGATTGGTAAAGCCGTAGCTGCAATGCCCGAAGTGCAGAAGGCCAGAAAAGAAGGATATCTGATCATAGGCAGGGGGTCGACAAATGCCTATATTGCGGAAGAACTATTGAACCAGCCGATGGAAAAAGAGAAGTATGTTGCCGGACAGGTGATTAGAGGAGTTTTATGCGCCCTCCATCAGAAAATAAGGATACAGCCGATTACGTTTCATAAAGGCCAGATTTTGAAAGTCGATCCGGCTACTCTGATTGATAAGCTCGGACCTGCGGATGTGTTGCTGAAAGGCGCAAACTCTGTTGATCATACGGGGAAAGTTGGTGTAGTTATGGGGAGCCCTGTGGGGGGTACGATGGGACAATTTTTCGTGCCGATGCAAGCGCAGGGAATAACAATTATATATCCTGTCGGTCTGGAAAAACTGGTCCCTTCAGTCGATCTGGCAGCAAAATTCGGCGGCAGGCTTAATTTAGAAAGAAGCATCGGCGCTCGAGTGGGGCTTGTATGTGTGGCGGACGGCAAGGTTATTACTGAAATACAATGCATACACAATCTGTTCGGCATCAGGGCTGTACACTTTATGTCGGGAGGTTACGGCGGAGCGGAAGGTTCCGTCACGCTGGTTATCGAAGGCGCGGACGAAGACGTTAACAGATGCATGGATTTTATAGAAAGCATCAAGGGAGAACCGCCGCTGCCTTCTGTTAAAGGTCCCTGCATGACCTGCCCCATTCTCTGCAGTTTCCAGGGAAAGGAAATAGACGAACTGCCCGACTACCTTAAATAAAAAGCTCCATTATGCCGTTTAGCGGCATTATAATGGAAAGTAACTTTTACAAAGCATGTTTAAGGCCGATGGGGGCATCGGCCCCTACATATTGTAGGGCCTGTTCCCCGAACAGGCCGTGTATCTGGATAGTGTCCAGTGAAATCAACAAGTTATATTAAATTCGCCCAAACGAGTTACTTGAAAGACACTAACCGCGAAACCCGCAGAATTTTCCTGTGACTCCACATTCTGGTGTTACGAGCTTTGACATGGATAGCAACATTTTTCATTGACATCGCATTGTATGTATCTTATAGTTCGCTCCAAAATCTTAACGCAGATGTATTTTAAGACGGATTACCAAAGGAGAAACCCGGGTATGTGCATTCCATTTGTGTCAGTATGCATCATTAGAATGATCATTTAGAGGAAACTTAAATTTTGCAGGGAGAATGATATGTTAAAAATAGGTGTGCTTCTTTCGGGTTGCGGTGTTTTTGACGGGTCTGAAATTCATGAAGCGGTGTTGACACTTCTGGCACTTGACCGTGCAGGGGTTGAGGTTATTTGTATGGCGCCTGATGTTGAACAGCGCCATGTGATCAATCATATTACACAGGAAGCAACTGATGAGAAACGTAACGTTTTGGTAGAATCGGCCCGGATTGCCAGGGGTGAGATTAAGAATTTAAAAGATGTGCGGGCATCCGACATTGATGGATTAATCATCCCGGGTGGACTTGGCGCCGTCAAGAATTTAAGCGACTTTGCCATAAAGGGTCCCGATGCAACTGTACATCCTGAAGTTCAACGCCTCCTTGATGAAATGCTTTCAGCACAAAAACCTGTTGGCGCTCTCTGTATTGCTCCGGTTACTTTGACAAAGGCGCTCTCGGGTAAAACTCCGGAGGTTACAATAGGCAACGATGCATCCACAGCATCGGCTATTGAATCGATGGGTGGGGTGCACAGAACCTGTGCAGTTGACATGATTCACGTGGATGAAAGCAACAATATAGTAACCACCCCCGCATATATGCTTGGACCGGGCATCAAAAATGTGGCGGCAGGCATTGAAAAACTGGTGGCCAAGGTGGTTGAGCTGGCCGGGTGAATTCACTTCTCAGAAATACCCGGGTAATGATGCTGATCGTACCCGAGATGATAGCTTGCAGGTGACAGGGTAGTCTACAAAACGCCTTTCTGCCATTTGTTTCTGTTATTTTAATCCATTGATGACTCTGTTGATTTAAGGTCTTTTCGCCCAATCTCTGCGTTATGCTCAAAAAAT
>JAGGSD010000276.1 GCA_021159265.1 Syntrophobacterales bacterium
GCGAAGCAATCTCACGTATTGTAACTACTTGTATTTATTAGATTGCTTCGTCGCTACGCTCCTCGCAATGACTCGGTGGATGACTTTTTACGAGATTGTCAAATTTTAGTCATTGCATATAATTACAGCGCTTCGGCCATCGCCTGCAATATTTCGCAAGCCGTTTTTCTTCTGTCTTCCGCTTTCGTAATTGCGCTTCCTAAAACGAGGATAGAGTTACGACAGTCTCTGACCGCCATATCCGGAGTGTATAACTGCTTTTGTCCCGTGCCGTGTTTCCCTGCCCATGCTATGCCGGGTGTTACATACAGAAAATCGGAACCAAATCGCTTTTCCAGTTCTCCTGCCTTATTTGCAGGACAGACAATACCGTCTAGTCCCCATTCCACAGCGAGTTCTGTTCTTCTCATTACCAGATCATCATAACCGATACCTAGATTCTGGACAACCAGGTCTTCATCGTTCAGACTTGTTAAAACGGTTACACCTATCACTTTCGGCTTCCCAATCCCGCTTGCCCGGGCTCCCGCATAAGCGCCTTCGATGGCCTTCCTGCACATTGCTTCACCACCGGCAACATGTACATTGAAGATATAAACACCCTTAACCGCGCATACCCTGCCGGCCTCATAGACGGTGTTCGGCGTGTCGTGCAGTTTCAGATCCAGGAAAATCTCCCCTCCCCTTCCGTGTATTTCTTCGATGATGTTGACACTTTCGTTCCCCGCCGCCGTGTGAAGCTGTTTCCCCACCTTGAATGTGCCCACATAATCCGAAAGTTCAGTTACAAGGCCCAGAGCGTCCTGTACTGTCGGCACATCCAGAGCGAGACAAACTCGTTTGCGTGCCAGTTGTTCCTTCACTGTCAACTCTGTCATATTAAATTACCTTTTACGAGTTTCAGGTTTCGAACCACGATATACGAACTACAATACATATAACAGTTCACTCAACGTGGGATGCGGAATGACCCAGTTTCGCAACTGTTGTATGGTCATCTTATTTACCACAGCAAGACTCATCGGCGCAATCAACTCACCGGCCTCATCACCTGCTATTGTGACACCAATTAGTCTTTCATCGCTGAACAGAGTTTTCACAAAACCATTACCCATCAGCCCTGTTCTGGCAATAATATTACCACCATATTCCACTTTTTTCACTTCTATCTCCAGCCCTTCTTTTCTCGCTTGTTCCTCTGTTATGCCGACACGGGCTACATTGGGATGAGTATAGACGACAGCGGGAATTGTGCCGTCCGAATATGTTATTGATCCATTACCGAAGAGATCGCTTGCAAGCGCCCTGCCCTGTGCCACGGCACGATGAGCCAGGAGGATTCCGCCTGTTGTGTCGCCTACCGCAAAGATGTTTTCAACATTTGTCATAAATCGTTCATTAACTTTAATCCCTCTCCGGTCATACCCAATGAATAATCGGTCCAGTTCTCCTGTCCGCAGCGCCGGCTCTCTTCCTACACATATAAGAACATACTCAGCACTAAATTCCCTGTTCGAATCTTCACATTTCGCCCTGATACAAACCCCATCATCCATCTCTTCTATCGAATCTATCGCTGTCGATGTATGAACATCTATGCCAAGCTTTTTCAGTTCACCTTCAAGAAAGCCAGCGGCTTCCCGTTCTTCGTTCGGCAGGATCTGATCCATAAGTTCGAGGAGGACAACTTTTGTACCCAGTTCCGCCAGGACAGTCGCGAATTCAACTCCGATGGCGCCGCCGCCCACGACGATTATGCTCTCGGGCAACGTGTCCATGGAAAGCAACCCGGCCGAACTCAGGACGCGATTTGAAAACTCCACGTTCGGCAACATGGCGGGCTTTGATCCCCAGGCAATGACGATATGCTTTGACCTGATTTTTTTCTTCTTTCCATCGGAAGCAACCACCTCTACGTCCTCCGGCGAAACAAGAATTCCCTCCCCTTCGATGCACTCGACACCTGTTTCCTTGAGGGTTTTCCGCACACCAAGCGATGATACACGAACCATCTGATTCTGATGACGCTTCATAACGGAAAAGTCAAAAGAAGGCTCCCCGACGGCGATGCCTATTCTTTTGAGCTTTTTTATATCAACGTATTTTTTACTGCACTCCAGAAGCGCCTTTGTAGGGATGCAGCCACAATGGGTACAGACCCCTCCCCACTTATCTTTTTCTACAATGGCTACCCTCGCGCCCAAACGGGACGCGTATTCCGCTGCGGTATGACCACCCGGACCGGCTCCTATGACCACTAAATCATAATCCATAAAAGTTGTGTTTCCCTTCCTTGATGGACTCATAAAAGGTCAAAAATGCCCCCTCTCCCTTGATGGGAGAGGGTTGGGGTGAGGGTAAGCACAACATCATTTCATGTACTTACGTCCCCCTCCCCTTTATCCCCTCCCGCCAGGGGAGGGAATAACCGACTTTCAAGTAACTCGTTTGGGCGAATTTAATATAACTTGTTGATTTCACTGGACA
>JAGGSD010000214.1 GCA_021159265.1 Syntrophobacterales bacterium
CACAGGGTCATTGCGAGGAGCGCAGCGACGAAGCAATCTAATAAATACAAGTAGTCACAATACGTGAGATTGCTTCGCTTCGCTCGCAATGACACTCGAGACTTGACACGACACTGGTCGCATTTGATTTCATAATTATTGTACTTTGTGAAATAGTTGTATGAAAGCAGGCAATCAGGAGAATATCTTTTGTACGTCTGGATTTAATACCTGGCCGTTTTTCCGTATATCCCGGAAGACTGGCATTGGTGACTATTCAGGCACAAAGCACAAAGAGCAACAACCAGCGCCGCCTGCCTGTGTAAGGCGTATCATTTGACAGAGGTTTTTTGAATTTTATTATATAATATGACAATCTCGCAAAAAGTCATGAACTGGCTCGTTGCAAGAAGCGCAACGACGAAGCAATCTAATGAATACAGATAGTTATAGTACACGAGATTTCTTCGCTACGCTTGCGATGACAACTTTTTCGACTTTTTACAAATGCATCATAATATAATAGCAAACCAAATAAGCTTTGTGCCTCTGTGCCTTTAAACCTGAGTATTTACTGGCATTGTATGTTCTGGAATAGCAAATTCGCTTTCGACTTTATCCACTTAGTGCGTTTTCAAAAGCGGAAATTGCATCAGGTAAAACTACGTTCATGATCAATCCAAGTTTGGCTTTCGTGGTATCAACAGCTATTATCCATTGATATTCGCCAAGGGGGATGACGATTAGCATGCTGTCTTCCTCAAGTTCCAAAAGGTAATATTTCCCAAGTTGCGGGTATCCCTTTTTAAGTGAATCGTTAATTAAGTTTGTTACTTCTATAAAAATAGCATCCGCCCCGGGTTTCGAATTATAATCTGCAATGGCCTGTGCATCGGAAGTTGACACGATGCTTGTTGCAAGCAGGGAGCTCCCCATCTGTTTTTTTAATAGTTCTATACATTCATTTAGCTTATCAATATTCATTTTTCATTCCTCTCTGGTCGATGTTATTTATTTTTTTAGCGTTCAGTATTCATGGAAGATGAGCTTTCAATTGTCAGGTTTTCTTCCATGCCTGTAACTTTTGTCTTGTGATTTGTCTGGCTTCAGTCTTGAGTTTTTCTTCCTCCCCGGCCTTCAACCGTTGTTCCTCCTCTGCCTTTTGCTTTTCCTCTTCCCCGGCTTGCAGTCTTGCCTCTTCTTCAGTCTTCAGTTTGGCTTTTTCTTCGGCTTTCAGCCGTTGTTCTTCATCGGTCTTCAACTTTTCTTCTTCCTCAACCTTCAGCTTTTCCTTTTCCCCGGCTTCTATTATTACTTCTTCTCCGGTCTTAACTCTTGATCCTTTCGCTGCTTTCAGCCACGAGTCTTTTTCAGCCTTCAGTTTTGCTTCTTCCTCCCCGGCAGCCATAATGATATTGTCCGCAGCCTTCAGCCAGGCTTCCCCGTTTTCATTCAGTGTGGATTCTTTTTCAGCCCTTACCTTTATCTCCAATGTTTCTTTTTCTAATGCCGCCTCTGATTTCTCATCTGCCTTTGCTTTTTTTTCAGCTTGTGCCACTGGTTTTGTTTCCTGAGGTTCGGACGCTTCGGCCAACAGTTCGTTTAGACTTAAATCTATATTCTTTTCCTTGGTTTTGCATGTGAAATTGATATCTATCTCGGCATTGTTCCAGTTTATGATATCCAGCGCCGCAGCCTTACCCTTTAAGTTGCCTGCGGCAGCGTTTAATATTATACCACTATCAAAGTACAGATAACCGGTTTCCGTGTCTGATTTTACTTTGATAGTGCAGGTTGTTTTCTCCATTTCTATCAAGCGCAGGAACGATACGAGCGAAATGCCCTGGCTGTAACCATTAACGGAATCGCTATTCAGCGCGTTGGATATGCTGGTCAGCAGTTTATTGATATCCAGGGGCTTCTCCAGATACCGGAAGGCGCCCATATTATGGAGTTTACTCTCAATTTCCGGTGTGCCGAAGGCGGTCATTACAATAACGGGTATATCCGCGCAGTTTTTACTCATGTATGCCAAAAGTTGAAAACCATTCATTTTGGGCATTTTCAAGTCTGTTACCACCAGATCGATTTTTTTGGAGTTCAGGATATTGACGGCTTCCTTGCCGTTCAAGGCAGTAATGACATGAAAGTCCTCACTAGCGCTGAGGCCGTCCGAGATACTCATGAGAAAAGGCTTTTCGTCATCTACAATCAGAACACTTTTAACAGCAGAGTCCTTTGGGGTTTTGGTCTTGAATGAAAACAACTTTCGCCATTTGGGTGTAATATCGGGTTTGTCGGTCATGATTCTTCTTAACGTATCTTCATTTTTTGTGAAATTGTTGTTGGTATTCTTTCTAGTGTTGTGTCAAGTCTCGAGTGTCATTGCGAGCGAAGCGAAGCAATCTCCTGCTGCTATGAGCTAACTTGGCATAATCCGAGAGATTGCCACGGCCTTCGGCCTCGCAATGACGAAGGCTTGTGCGACATTGCAAACTTGACATGA
>JAGGSD010000285.1 GCA_021159265.1 Syntrophobacterales bacterium
TAGCGGTGTTCTCACCCTCACCCCTACCCTCTCCCATCAAGGGAGAGGGAGCTTTTCGACTTTTTACGAGTTCATTAGTAGTGACAGCCACTATTTGTTTTAATTTTCGTGATGATATGATTCAAAATTTCGACACGCGTCGCATATTGGTTACCGGAGCCGCCGGATTCATCGGCTTTCATCTGTCCAGACGACTCCTGGAAATGGGAGATATTGTCGTTGGCATCGATAATCTGAATGATTATTATGACGTGAATCTTAAGAAAGCGCGCCTCGCTATCCTGCAGAATTACGACAACTTTTCCTTCATCGAAATAGATATAGCAAACCGGGAAGGTATGGAATATCTTTTCCGGCAAAAAATAAATAATCAACTCAATTCACTCAATAATCCGGACCAACCATACGACATCGTCGTACATTTGGCCGCCCAGGCCGGAGTTCGTTATTCTCTGGAGAATCCCCACGCTTATATTGACAGTAACATTGTTGGCTTTATGAATATTCTGGAGGGGTGCAGGCACAGCGAAATTAAACATCTGGTATTTGCTTCATCGAGTTCTGTCTATGGCGCGAATACTCTGATGCCCTTTTCCGTGCATCATAATGTGGACCATCCCGTCAGTCTTTACGCCGCAACCAAAAAAGCAAATGAACTCATGGCGCATACCTATGCGAGTTTGTACAATATTCCATGTACGGGTTTACGATTTTTTACCGTGTACGGTCCATGGGGAAGACCGGATATGGCCTTATTTTTATTTACGAAGGCTATACTGGAAGGCAAGTCCATAGATGTATACAATTATGGCAAAATGAAAAGAGACTTCACATATATAGATGATATTATAGAAGGCGTTGTCAGAGTTATGGACAAGATCCCACAGCCGGATTCTCACTGGAACGGGGATAATCCGGATCCCGGCACAAGCTTCGCGCCTTATAAAATTTATAATATCGGCAACAATAACCCGGTAGGATTGATGCGATTCATTGATATCCTGGAAAAATACCTTGGCAAAAAGACCGAAAAGAATTTCCTCCCAATGCAGCCCGGTGATGTTCCGGCAACCTGTGCCGATATTGATGATCTGATGAAGAATGTTGGTTTTAGTCCATCAACTCCAATTGAAAAAGGAGTTAAAAAATTTCTGGATTGGTACCTTGACTACTATGATAGCTCATCGCCAGTTTCCACCAAACAGAACTAAAGGCCGGTTTTATGAAAGTTCCGTTACTCGATCTAAAAGCACAATTAAAGACGATAGAAAAAGAAGTAAAAGCCGCTGTCAGTGATGTCATTGATTCAACCCGGTATATCATGGGTTCCAAAGTCTCAGAGCTGGAAGCGCAAATCGCCGAATATGCAGGCGTTGAATACGCCACGGGAGTTTCTTCCGGAACGGATGCCCTGCTGATTTCGCTCATGGTTCTGGATATTGGTCCCGGCGATATTGTCATTACAACACCTTTTTCATTTTTCGCCACGGCCGGTGTTATCGCGAGACTCGGCGCGACCCCCGAGTTTGTAGATATAGATTCCGATACGTATAATCTAAGCCCAGAGGCCTTACGGAAATGGTTTGAATCGGAGACTGAAAAACGAAACAGGGTAAAGGCAATTATTCCTGTCCATCTCTACGGCCAATGTGCGGATATGGACCCGATTCTTGAAATTGCCGGCAGATTCGGCATCCCTGTGGTTGAAGACGCGGCACAAGCCATCGGCGCAAGATATCCCTCAAAGACCGGAACAAAAAAAGCGGGTGCTATGGGAATGATGGGCTGTTTTTCATTCTTTCCCAGCAAAAATCTCGGCGGTATGGGCGATGGCGGCATGGTTGTTACAAACGATGCAGCCATTGATGAAAAATTAAAGAAACTCAGAAACCATGGCGCCAAACCCAAATATTATCATGCCCTGATCGGAGGCAATTTCCGGCTCGATCCAATCCAGGCCGCAATCCTTCTGGTAAAGTTGCCTCACCTCGATAAATGGCACTCCATGCGGCAGGAAAACGCTGCCTACTACGACGAAAATCTGGTCATCAAAGGTGTAAAGACCCCTGTTGTCGCTTACAAAAGAGAATATCATATTTACAACCAGTACGTCATTTCAGTCATGGAACAGAGAGACCAACTGAAAAATTTCCTTACAGAAAATAACATAGGCACCGAAATATACTATCCCGTGCCCTTCCACAAGCAAGAGTGTTTTAAATACCTGGGCTATCAACCAGGCGATTTTCCAGACAGCGAATATGCCGCAACACACACCATCGCCCTGCCGATATACCCGGAACTGACCACAGAGATGCAGGATTACATCATTGAAATAGCAAGCAAAGGGGTCAGCCCTTGACATAGGACAAGTTAGATAGTAATATCCTCTTTCCAAGAATAGAAAGGGGATATTACTATGGCTCGGCCTTTAAGGATTGAATATCCCGGCGCCTTTTACCATGTGACAGCC
>JAGGSD010000091.1 GCA_021159265.1 Syntrophobacterales bacterium
CTCAGTCTTCGGTGAGACTTCGGCGTGAGCTCAGTCAAACGCTCAGTCGAGCCGTTGAACCGTTCATGGTTAAAAGAGTTCCAATAAATGAGGGGAGGGGAGGTTTTAACCTCCCGACAGGGGCGACTAAAGTCACCCCTACCCGTGTTTATTGAAATATTACCCGTTTCTCTTCATTCAACTGTTGAACCTTGAATCCCTGAACTGTGAACCCGAGTAGTTACGTTATTATTATTCAGGTTTTGTAGAGAGAACAGAGCTTATGGAGTATAAATTTTGTCCTGTCTGTGGAGCGCCTCTGCTGTCAAAGTCAGACGGAGAAAGGGAGCGTCTTTACTGTGATCAATGCCATAGAATTCATTACCGGAATCCTGCTGTAGGCGTTGCAGTTATCGTGCTGGAAAAGAATAAAATTCTTCTTGTAAAACGGTTGGGGTCTTATGAGGGGATGTGGTGCATACCTTGTGGACATGTTGAATGGGGTGAAGATGTCAGATTGGCGGCAAAACGTGAGTTTGAAGAAGAAACAGGTCTGGAGGTAATGATCGGACCTGTTTTTGCGGTGCATTCCAATTTCCATGATTTGGAACGTCAAACTGTGGGAGTGTGGTTTTGGGGAACACGGGCAGGCGGGAAATTTCAGGCTGGATCTGATGCAAGTGAAGTAAAATATTTCCCACTGGATGCCCTGCCGGAGTCCATGGCATTTCCGACTGATATTCTTGTGTGTAATCAATTGAAATGTTGTCTTGAATCAAACGATCTTTCTGTGTGGCTGAAGTCTTGCTTTGCCAGGGACTGGGCGGCATTGTAAATATTTGAAACCAACTATCTTACCTGGGAGGCTGTCCGAGAATGGCTATTCCCCGCAATCTCTACATCAGGCTCAGATTTTAATCCTCAAAATACTCAATGTGTTCCTGCGGCCTTCGGCGTGAGCTCAGACTTCGGCGAGCTCAGTCGAATCGTCGAACGCTCAGTCGAACCGTTAAAATATTTGCCTTCCTTGACCTTGCAAAAAATTTCTCATTCTCGGACAGCTTCCCAGCTTTCACAATTTTTGCGAAGCGCTCTATGCCACGGCGCAACCAGTAAAAGATGCTGATATAGAAATACGGGTTCTTGCGTATCCTTCATTAATCAAGCAGGAGATCAACATTGGCAATCGCATTAATAATTTTCGGCTTACTCTTTGCCTTATCCGGTATTGTCGGTTGCATTTTACCTGTAATACCAGGTCCTGTGCTCAGCTTTTTATCTTTAATTATCCTTTCCTGCGCTAAAAACTGGGAACCTTTTAGCGCTACATTCCTGATTCTTATGGGTAGCTTAATGGTATTAGTGACTATTTTAGACTATGTTGTTCCTGCAGGCGGGGCGAAGAAGTATGGCGCATCCAGATTGGGTGTGGGAGGATCGGTTATTGGAATGCTCACAGGTTTTTTCTTTTTACCTCCCCTTGGTCTTTTCATCGGTGCATTTTTAGGTGCATTGGCTGGAGAGCTTTTGGCGAGAAAGGAAGGAAAAGATGCCCTGCGAGCCGGTTGGGGTGTATTTGTTGGAATTGTGGTGGGTATTGGGCTGAAACTGGCTTTCACCGGAGTGGTACTTTTCTTTTATATTAAAGAATTATTGTGAGTTCAATTGTTTTATATTTAACAAAAAGAGGCATAATAAAAGCGGTTATTATTGCTTTTTTTTTCATTATGATTTATGACTCTGTTGATTTAAGGTCTTTTCGCCCAATCTCTGCGTTATGCTCAAAAAATAATCCTCGGAATATCAACTATATGCCTGCGGTTATTTTTTTCGCATGCCCTGTCTGCGTGCCTGCCTGTGCGTGTCCGCACGCAGACAGGCAACGCACAGGCAGGCTTGATTTTGAACGAAAATCCTCATAAATCAACAGAGTCATTTATGAATGCAAGCAATAGTGTCTGCCTGGAGATAGATGTCAGTTTTTGTTCATTAAAAATAAATACGGAGGGGGCAACTAATGAGTAAGGGTATTTTCCCGTGGGACAGGTGGTATGTTGCGGGCTTTGTAATTCTTGCGGTTTTATTTGGCTTGGCAACTTGTGGATATTGCGGCAAAATTAAAAGTTTTTCGGCTGAGCGGGTGTCCATTGATCCGAGGGGAAAGGTGTCTAATATGGGAAAATTATACATCACTCCCAAGAAGCTTCGGATGGACATGAGTTCCCCGGAAGGCAAAGGGAACATACTTGTCATTTTACGCAAAGACCTCAAAATTTACTGGATGCTCAATCCGAAGGCTAAAAAATACTTTGAAAGGCCTCTGAATGAAGAAGATTGGGAAAAAGCCATGTATGAATCCATTAAGCGGAAAGAAAAAGATTTAGGGACCGAAACGGTTAATGGCTTTAAATGCCGCAAAAAGGAGGTTGAAACCGCCGTACAATTTATGGGTATAAAGAGAAAAAGCCGTTCCATTATCTGGGTATCAAAT
>JAGGSD010000141.1 GCA_021159265.1 Syntrophobacterales bacterium
TCCGAAGGTCGAAGGTTCGAATCCTTCTGGGCGTGCCATAAAAAACAAGGACTTACCTGCTTTCGCGGTTAAGTCCTTGTTTTCGACGGGCGTTGTCGGCGGATTTACAAGTCCTTTCACTCATCTTTAGACGGCGCCAATATCGATTCAGATTTTTTCAGATAGGGATTGTCCGTCCTGTTTTTACAGTCCTTGGTTCCTGAGCAGATTTTCCCTGTATCGATGGTCTTTCCATAATACATTGTAACAAACAACCGGCTCGGCCATATTTTTAACGGATATCTCTTTCTTTTTCTGTGTATGGAAATGACTCTGCGTTTGGTGATATGTTTCTTCGCCGATAATTATTTCACCTCCCTTTGCTACCTGTTCCAATCTTGCGGCAATATTTACACTATCTCCTATAACCGTAAAATCTATTCTGTTTTCCGATCCTACATTTCCGACAATTGCATTTCCCGTGTTAATGCCAATTCCTATCCCGAATGTCTCTTTTCGTTTTTTTGATCTCACTTTCATCAACTCTTCAGTGGCATCCTGCATTTCTATAGAGGTCTTAACGGCATCATAAGGACCGCTGTTTTCGGAAGGAGCAAGTCCGAATACAGCCATTATTTGATCCCCGACAAATTTATCTAATACGCCGTTATTCCTAAAAACGATATCTGTCATGATGCTAAAAAATTCATTTAGCATTAGCACCACTTCTTCGGCCTCCATATTTTTAGAAATAATACTAAAAGACCTGATATCTGCAAAAAGAATGGTTACCTCCCTTCGCTCGTTTTCAAGGAACATTTCATCTTTTGAGTTAATCAGCCTTTCAATCAGATTCTCTCCCACATATTTGCTCAAAGTTCTCCTTAATTTTTCTTCTTCTTTTGCCTTTTCGTAGGCTAAAGAGAGGTCTCTGGAATAGGTCATAAGCTGTACTGATTGCTTTTTGAGATTATTGTTAACTTCCTTTAATTTTTTCTGTATGGAGTTAAAATTGGCGGCTATGTTATTCAGTTCTTGATCAGCCTCGATTTGAATTGGGTCACTCTTTTCACCCGATACAATATTATTTATTTCTCTGGACAGATCGGCAAGTTTGTCTGCAAACATTCTCAGGAGGGAAAACCCCGTTAGTATAGAAAAGAGTGCCAGTGCGAAGAAGAGGGTGATTTCCTCTGTCAACACAATGTGTTCATAAACACACACATAGAGAACTATAAGGAAAGGGAGAAGCGCTAATAAGACAAAGACAATTCTCGTCTTTTGAACAAAACTGTTGGAATTTTCATGTTTCAATTTCATCAGGGTTCTCTGCAATTTTTCTAAGTTTACATATCACTTCTTTCAAAATTTAAAGGAGCGTCAAACTTGACTGCTATGTTGATTTCTCGATTCTTTTCGCCGGTGCCTGAATTATTAAATTGATCTATCCGTACGACGTTCCCCTTCCCCTTCATAAAGGCATTTACCTCACTGGTTCCAGGAAGAAAGATCGTCATATCCAGCAACTGGCCCAAAAAATATCTTTCTGCCTGCCTGGTTACAAAACAGGCGCCCTCCCCGGAAACATTCTTTAACACCGTTTTTTCATTGAATGTTTTTCCTTCAGCGTCTTCGGCATTCACGTTCAGTGCAAATTCTATTGCAAAACGATCAAAATTTCTTCTTTCTAATCTATTGTTCATCCCTGGTCCCAAGCTTTTCGTAAGTTTCATGTTTCGAATTACCCATCACTGCTTGATCTCACTCACTTTTAGAATCTGCCAGGATTTCTGTTCCTATTGTGGTGAGGGTTCCCCTAATTCCGAACTTTTTATATGTTAATTTGCCTGATTAGCGACTTGCAGCTCTTCCCTGGATAATTTAGTTGCCTGTTACTTTATGCACATTTTATACCAACCCAAGTTGATGCGTTTCTTGCAAGGTTTCAATCCACATCCTGTGGCTGTTAGAGTCTTTATTCTCAACAACTGCCTGCCTGTCTGTGCCTGCCTGTGCCGTCTGCACGGCAGACAGGCGTTTTTCGCGCAGATGGTGGTGTCAGGTAATAAACAACGAGGTACAGGGTACAAGGTACAAGGATCAAGGATCAAGGGAAAACCTGAAAACAAATCTGCTTTTTTTAGTCTTAATTTCCGACCTTTTGCCTTTGCGGGTTTACCGCATCAGGTGGGGTCTTCCGGAGTGTGACATTTTTCACATACAAAGTATGAGCCGTTTCATTGCGCCCGAAATTATTTTTTTAGTATAAGATAGCTAAGAGTTCGTAATCCCTTTTTCCTTGGCGCTCATACTCATAATCCCCTCTCCCCTGTGGGAGGGGGTTAGGCCCTTAATTGTAAAGTTCGTAGAAAATTGGCTTCGGCATGAGACTTCGGCGTGAGCTCAGCCTTCGGTGAACTCAGTCGAACCGTCGAACGCTCAGTCGAACGTGCTTCGTATTTCGAATTTCCAGTTTATCTGGGTTAGG
>JAGGSD010000325.1 GCA_021159265.1 Syntrophobacterales bacterium
CGACATCATTATTCGACGTTCGGCGTTCAATGTTCGATGTTGGACGTTAATCTTTAATATGCTTTCCCACGCTCAGACATGGGAACGAGAAAACCTTTTTACCTTTGCGGCTTTTTGTCGCCTTAGGGAAATGAAAGAAAACGATTCCATGAGTCGTAACGGCTTTACATTAATTGAGTTAACGGTCGTTGTATTTCTTATCGGGCTGATGCTTCTTATTACCGTTCCCCGGGTGCGTGACGCCATGCTTACTGACGGATTGGAATCAACAGTGAATTACTTAACCAATACGTCAAGGGTGTTGCGAAACGATGCGGTGCGCAACCAGGTAAATTATGTGCTCCACATGGATCTGGACAATCACCGGATCTGGACATACAGCACCGATATGACACCGGAGGCAAGAGAAGAAATGAAAGCTAACCCTTTTCATTTCCCGGAGGAAATAACCATCCAGGACATATATTGCTACGGGAAAGATAAAATCACAGACGGAGAGGCAACGGTAACATTTTTCAAAAAAGGCTATGTTCAGCCTGCCGTATTGCACCTCGCCAGAGGAGATAAGTCTTTTACCCTTATTATTAATCCCTTTTTAAGCACAATCAAGACATATGCCACGTACGTTGATTTTCAGGCCGGAGATTAAACATTTTTCCTACGTATAAACGTATATACCATCTCTCGCGGACTGACTTCTTGATGTCAATTCTCCTATTATATAAGCTGCTATGATCCCCAGAAATATGGCAAAAATGTCATTGGGATCATATACACCTTTCACGAAATAGCTTTTCAGATTATCTAAAATATAAATCCGTTCACAAAATGACGGAATATAGGAAGCAATCTCATTTCCGAATCTTTGCCCCGCCTCGAAAAACAGCTCAATAAAAAGCCAGAAAAAACAGATAAAACCTCTTGTTTTTCTGCCTGATCCGGGGAACAGGGCCATAGTTATGATAGCAAACGAAAATGGATGCGCAAACTCCGGTACACATCCACCCATACCGCCGTAAATACCAACGCTTGAAGAACTTCCCCTGAACCAGCCGACAATTTTCTCCATACAGGTTGAGTCCACCGGTCTGGTCAGAAGATACTCCAAAGACCCGAACAAGAAAACAGCAATACCTGTAATCAATTGTTTTAAATTGATTACTCTGCAAATTTTCACTTTTCCGCAATCCATACATTAAGAAGTGAGAGACCAAGACATGAGACCTTCGCATAACGTCCCCTTTTGCCCAATTTCTGCGCCTGCCTGTGCGTGAAAATGCACGCAGACAGGTCAGACTCAAATTTTAATCCTCGAAATATCCGATATATTCCTGTGGTTAAAATTTTCGCCTTCCTTGAACTTGAACAAAATTGAACATTCTGCAAAGATCTTGCCTTTTTACCATAAACAGATCAAGCCCTGACCCCTTGTTTTCTGCGTTGTCTCTTTAAAAATCGGGCTGGACAAACATCAGGACAAGAGCCTCCTTCTGTGCCGGTGTAATCGGGGTGCCGGCCGAGTCCTGAACGCCGCCGATATGCTTAACCAGGTCATCGAGTCTTGCCTTCTTGACTTCGTTGGCTGCCTGGAAGACAGAATCATCCACCGGACCTTGATCAAAAGTAGAAAAGAAGTTGAATTCTATGATCTCTATATCCTGCCTGATTGCTTTCAGGTTGGACAGTGTCACGAACGTCTTCGTTAACGCATTGGTTGTTATATGGTCTCTGTACTTGGCAAAGTCCTTTAAGACAAAGTTTGTCCTGATTGGATCATCGCTGTAAATAAAATACATGGAATTTTCATCGCCTGCATTGATACTACCCATGTCCACACCGTCTTGAAATGTTAAGGTGTCACTGGTGTTAGAAGCTATGGTTGCCTTCTGTGTGTACGTCGCCCCACCCTCGCCGAAAGTACAGGTGCCAAAAAGCTGGTCTTCATATTCATCATCTGAATAGTGCTTTATCGGATCTGTAACTGTTTTAGCGTCATCATCCTTGGAATTTACGAAGAAATTGTCTATCTCCTTCAGCCATGACATCATCTCAGGAATAGGTACATCTGAATTTGCCCTTCCTCCGGTTCCAGAATGGACGTAGAGCGCGGAGTAGTCATCAACACTGGCGTCATCGGCAGAGGAGGAGGCACTACCGTAATATGTGATGTATCCACCGTTTTCCAAAATATCAGCCGCCCAGTTATAGACCACGGCCATTGTGATGGGGATCCACGCCTGTCCATTCTGTCCCCAGAATTTTCCGACATCGTCGCCAAGATAAGTTCCGGCCTGATCGTCCGAATTTCCCCATCTGTCAGCCCATTTATAGTACTTAAGCCCTAAGGCTTTTGCTATCTTCCACCGGAGGCCGTCATTATCCGCGTTAGCTACTGGAGTGTGGTCTGGTTTCGTACCATCAATTTCATCTTCGGTTGATCGTGTGTTGGTCATGTATTCATTAAAC
>JAGGSD010000252.1 GCA_021159265.1 Syntrophobacterales bacterium
TGCCCCCATCGGCCTTAAACATGCTTTGTAAAAGTTACTTTCCATTATAATGCCGCTAAACGGCATAATGGAGCTTTTTACGAAACCATCAAGTTTGAGGGTTGTACACAGTTTTGCTCGATGGCATATTCTTTTAATGTGCGATGTTGAGTTTGGGTTCTGTGGCAGGTGTCTGTCATGAAATCCGTGTTTCAGGAAAGGCAAAATGAAAATTAAAGTAGAAAAAGAAAAAATTATAGAGATTGTGAAAAAGCTGGAAGGAATTGAGCTTGTATTGGAAAACCCGGGTGATGCGAAAGAGGCAATCGAACTTATCCTGAGAAGGACTGATTTATTTAACAGTGATCATTATAAAAAACTTAAGGATGTCAATGTAACATCCACGCAGGAATATAAAACCTCAGCGGTGGATTATCAAATAATGTTTCTCCTGGAACCGATATTTGATGATGATGTTACCATTGATGCAAAAGCCGCCTTCATTAAAGATCTTCAGATGTTATTCAACAAAAAGTGTAACGGCGATTGATACAGAAACTCCTGATAATCAAATCCTGTCTAAGTCTGCCGTTATTTTTAACGTTCCCTCTTTCACCATATCTGCCTTGGTTGTTTCCAGCCATAGCCGGAATTGCTCTTCTTTTTTAACTCTCAAAAGGGTGTTTATCAAATTATCCTTCTCCGTTTCCATATCTTTTAAATCCAGCGTTTCCCTTTCTTTGAATCTAACAATGACATAATTACCGTTGATATAGAATGGCTTGTCAGGATAAGGGGTTTTCTCGGATAAGAGAAACAGCGCCTGGCCGAGTTCCATGGAAGAGCCAATAAGGGGTACATCAGGACTGGGCAAAAAGAGACCTGTATTTACCACCTTGAGTTTCTCCTCCCTGGCAACTTTTTCAAAACCGATTCCCTTTTTCAGGAGATTCAGGATATTCCCTGCTTTTTCTTTGCTCATTCTTTTACATTCAGCCTTTAGATATTCCCTTTTAATTCTGTTTCCGGCTTCCCTTAACCCTGGTATGTATGAGGGTTTGATCGTTTTTATTTTAATGATATAGAAGCCTTTATCGTCAGAAAGGAGAGGCGCTGTTTCACCTTCCTTCATATCAAATACGTATTTCTTAATGTTTTGAATCTGTGCTAATTCTTCTGGTAAATCATATCTGGAAAATGGTTCGGTAGTCGTTGTTTCAAGCTTATTCTCTTTCACATACTCTTCAAAATTCTCCTCCTGATATATGATATCATTAGCTTCTTTTGCTTTCCTGGAAGCTGCAGCCATTCCTTTTGCAAGCCTCAATTTTGTGCGAATCCTGTCTTTGACTTCCGAGAGGGGATATGCTTCATTACCAGATTTAATAAATTCACTTTTGTTATAATAGTAATAGTCCTCAATGTCTTGTTCTGAAACATCTATGGATTTCGCGAAATCTTTTCCTAAAAAGGCGATATATTTAACCTGAACCTTTCGTGGTATTCGGAACTTTTCTCCATGTTCTTTTAAATACTGTTCTAAATCCTTATCTGATGGTTTGATTTTTACTTTGAAATCTTGCGTGGGGATTTTTAGAAAATCCAGGCTGATTTTTTCGTTTTGAAGTCTGTAGATATCAAACGCCTCTTTATCGGAAACCTTTATTCCCCTCTTGATAAGTTTTTCCAGCTTATTAATCTTTATTATTTTTTTCTGTGTAGCCTCAAAATCTTCTGGAGATAATTTATTATAACGAAGCATTCTGTGATAAAGGTTTATGTCAAAAGAACCGTTTTTCCGAAAAGCCGGATAAGAAGCAATGGCGGAACGTACTTCCGTATCACTTACCCCAAGTTTGAACTCATCAGCTTTGGAGAGAAGGACTGCCTGATTAATTACGTTATCCAGCGCGCGCTGTTTGAGATTTAATGATTTGAGCATTACGTCAGTTAAAGCGCCCTTATAACGCTGACGGTAGAAGTCTAGAAGCTTTTGGTATTCTTCTCTGAATTCCATATAGCCGATGGCATTGTTATTTACTATTGCCACTGCTTCTGCCTTCTTTCTTCCTCTCATCGATCCGAAGTAAAAGATAAAGACAAGTATAATAATACCCAGGACTACCTGCATGAACCAGGCCTTGGCATGCTTTCTCATTAATCGCAGCATAAATATTTCCTCTTAACTGGATGTTTGATATTGAAGTCAAACTGCTTAACAAATTATGAGCGGTATAACTAGTATAGTCATCCTTAAAATGCAATATTTTTATTTTTTAGAAACGCATTGATCATGCCATATAAATACTGTATATAGTGTTGAGTTTGGAAGTTACGTAAAATAAGTTTGCTTTTATCGTATTTAGATTTATGGTAACCGTTCAAGGGTTCAAGGTTACATTCTTGTCCCCGGACAGCGTTTGGGATGCGTATTTACGAGAAAAGCGTCAGCTTCGTCAGGCCTGAAACAAAA
>JAGGSD010000367.1 GCA_021159265.1 Syntrophobacterales bacterium
GATGGGTGCATCCTTGTAAATATCCGCTCTTTTTTTATCTAATTTTTGTGGTATTTTTGACATTTGATTCCTTTCTTTCAATATTTCAGGGAATTCCGGCAGGAGTGGCAAAAAACAAAACATCTAACCCTGCGCTAACTCAGTTTTTCAACGAATTCAATTTCCCGTGGGATCTTGTACGAAGACAGATAAATTCTGCAATGCCTCATGATTTCTCTTTTGTTAACAGTTGCATCGTCTCTTTTAACGATGAGGGCCTTGACGATTTCACCTCTCATCAGGTCGGGCTTTGCGATTACCCTCGATGATACCACGGCAGGATGCAGGTCAAGGACAATTTCCACTTCCCGGGGATAAACGTTAAAAGAGCTGGTGATAATCATTCGTTTTTTACGACCCGTGAGGAAGATATATCCGTCTTTATCAATCCTGGCGAGATCTCCGGTGTGCAGCCATCCATTTTTGATGACCTCTGCGGTTGCCTTCCTGTCCTTGTAATAGCCATTCATAACATTAGCGCCTTTAATGACAAGTTCCCCCACTTCATCAGCCGGTAACTCGCTGCCGCCTTCATCAAACACTTTCGCTTCCACAGCCGGTATGGGAATTCCTATGGATCCCGGCTTCTGCTCCATGTTGACTCTGCGGACCGAACAGACAGGAGAAGCTTCGGTGAGACCATACCCTTCCACTAACCTTACATGAAACCTCTTTTCAAACATGGGAATATATTCAGGGGGCATGGCTGAACCACCGGTAATACATAATCTCAGGGAGCTTACATCATAATTATCCGCATCTTTCTGCAAAAGCATTCCAAGAAACAATCTGGGCACTGCGGCTATGTAACTGACCTTCTCTTTTTCTATGGTCTGGAAAATACTGTCGATACTGAATTGATCCATCAGTACGGCAGTGGCGCCAAGTCCGATAACGGTAAGCATATTTGCCGCGGCGCCGTATGAATGAAAGAAAGGAATAACTGAAAGCCCCACGTCATGTTGTGATCCTTCACAAACGTCTCTGAGAAGAGAGGTCTGAGTAGAAAGATTCTTATGTGTAAGGACAGCGCCGAGAGGTTTGCCCGTCAGGCCGGAGGTATAAATCATTACAGCGGGATCATCACAACTGATTTCGGGCATGGTAAATTCAGGCGGTCCTGTACTGATAGCTTCCTGGAAAAAAGTTTGCCCGTCAGGACTATCTGTCAGAACCAGATGCCTGCACGAAGGAACATTGGTCTTTATTTTTTCAAACCTGTTGACTGTCGAAGTGGTTGTTATCAATACTTTTGAATCGCTATTACCGAGAAGATGTGTCAGTTCATACGGTGTCGAAACTATGTTGAGGGTTACGGCAACTGCACCTAATTTCACCGTGGCAAAATAGGATATGACAAATTCGGGTATGTTCGGTAGCATCAACGCAACTGTGTTCCCTTTTTTTACACCCAGGTCTCTTAAATGATTGCCCATGGCATTGACAGCTCGATTCAATTCTTCATAAGTAATCCTGCTGTCTTCGTAAATGAGAGCTACCTCACCCGGATATTTACTGCTAATATTTTCCAGCATTTCCCCTAAACTTGTATTTTCCATTAAAGCCTCCAAATCACCTGTTGCGAGGTTCCATATCACAACAAGTGGATTGTTTCAATCGAAATATATGACAATCAGTGGTTAAACAGAAACTCTTCAGAGAGAGGAGGAGAATATCATCACTCATGCTCTAACGCGGCAAAGCCGCAAAGTTATCAGGGGCCATGACTTCGGTGAGCCTTCGGCGAGCTCAGTCGAGCCGTCGAACCGCAAAAGAATTTGATTTTAAACTCTTTGTCTGTTGTGTCGTTAATAAATCAGCGACAGACCCACACGGACTTATTATATTCTGGATATTCTTGTGGGAAAAATCTGTGCCGGTCTGTGTGTGTCCGTGGCAAAAAGATTGCGGGTTGGGTTTCATTTCTCTCAATCCAACCTGCGATCTAAAAGTTTTTGGTTCCGGCTTGTCCGGGTTAGGCTTTTGGCACAATGAGACATGTTGTAAAAACCCTGCTGATCCCTGATACCGGCATCTGCGCGAAAAACGCCTGTCTGCGTGCCTGCCTGTCTGCCGTGCAGGCGGCAGTTATTGAGGATAAAGACTTCTATTGCGGACTCTTCATAATATAATGATAAAAGCTCCAAAAGATGTAGATTCATCCATCAGCAAGCCCGAATAAACGATGAATACCGCCATATCATTTTTCTAACAAAAAAAACAACATTGTCGGCTGCACATGTTTCATGACTAACTGACGGAGTTTACAAGAGAAACGTATTTGAAAGGTTTCCTGGCATGTAAGTTGCTTTATATTTGGTGCACTCGCAAAAAGTCACAAAAACACTCTTTTGTCATTCTGAGCGATAGCGAAG
>JAGGSD010000355.1 GCA_021159265.1 Syntrophobacterales bacterium
CTTTTTACGAAACCGCCTGAATCATACTTTTGATGGGATCATCAAAACTAAGGGAGAATACGATGGGGATACAGAACAGATCTGCAAAATATATAAAACTTTTTATTTATCTGGTTCTGGTTGTTCTGATCAATGTGGCCGCCACCACATTGTTTTTCAGGGTTGATCTTACTTCAAACAATATATATTCCATATCCAAAGCCAGCAAAGAGGTGGTGGCAACGCTTTCGGAACCACTCACCATAAATATCTTTTTTACAAAAAATCTTCCGGCGCCATATAATACTATTGAACGGTATCTCCATGACCTGCTTGAAGAATATGCCATTGCCGGAAACCGGTATTTTAACTACCGGTTCTATGATGTGAGCCCTGAAGGGGAAACCGTCAACCCTTCGGCCCGGGAAAATCAGAAACTTGCACGCAATTATGGAATACACCCGGTTCAAATCCAGGTCTTTGAAGAAGATGAGGTTAAATTTAAAAAAGCTTACATGGGTATGGTTTTGATACACGGGGATATGGTGGAAAAAATTCCCACCATTACTTCGGTCAACGGGCTTGAATATAAACTGACTACTGCAATTCAGAAGCTTAACAATAAAATCAGCGCCATGCTTAACCTTTCCGGTAAAGTTAAAGTAAAACTGTTTCTTTCGTCTTCTTTAAAAGAGGTGGCTCCATTTATGGGTATTAAGGAACTTCCCGAATATCCGGAAAAGTTAAAAGATATAGTGCAAAAGATCAGCGATAAAAATTATGGCAAATTGACGTATGAATATATCGACCCTTCGAATAAAGATAATACCTGTCAGCCGTGGGGAAAATATAGCCTTATGCATCTTAAATGGCCGGATATTCCTGATCGTAAAATTCATGCAGGCAGTGGATTTATCGGTTTGGTAATGGAATACGGAAAAAATATCCGGGAAATTCCCATACTGAATATTTTAAGGATACCAATCATTGGAATCCGGTATAGTATGGTAAAGCTGGACAGGATGGAAGAGATTATCAATGAAAATGTGGAAACTCTGGTGAATATCAATCCGAACCTGGGGTATCTTGCCGATCACGGCACCCTGGATCTGTCATCCTTTTCTCCAATGGGACAAAAGAATCCCGAGGCATTGTCCATTTTTTCCCAACTGATTTCAAAAACTTACAGCATTAAACGCGTTAATCTGAAAAATCAGAACATACCGGAAAGTTTAAACTGTCTTATGATTGTCCAGCCCACAGAAAAATTCACTGACTATGAGCTTTATCAAATTGATCAGGCCTTGATGCGGGGAACGAACCTTGCTCTTTTTACCGATGCGTTTAAAGAGATAAAACCCGGTGCAGGCATGCAGTTTAACAGAGGGCCCACCCTCATACCGTTTGATAGCGGCCTTGGCAAACTGCTTGACCATTACGGAATAACCATTAAAAAATCTTATGTTATGGATGAGAATTGTCATAAACAAAAACTTCCCCGGAGTATGGGAGGGGGCGAGCGTCCCATATATTTTGTGCCTTTGATTAAAAACAAGTTTATCAATCATGATCTTGAATTTATGAAAAACATTAAGGGCCTCATTGCTGTTAAAATATCGCCCCTGGAACTGGATGAGCAAAAGGCTGCCAGAGAGAACCTTAAGGTTTACCGGTTGTTTTCATCATCTGAACATTCATGGGAAATGAGGGATCGTATTAATTTAAACCCTATGTTTCTTAATCCTCCGCCATCAAAGGACCAGGAAAAAAGCATGCCCTTAGCTTACCTGATTCAGGGAAGATTTCCAAGTTATTTTGCGGGGAAGCCCATACCTGAAAAAAAATCTGATAAAGACAATACAGCGGCTAAAGATAAAAAAGAGAAAAAGGATAAGAAACCACCGGCAAAAAATGAAGCCGTTTTGTCAAAAATAAAAGGGGAAGGCGGTTTTATTGAAAAAGGTAGGCCCGCCAAAATATTTATTATGGGGTCTTCAGAGATGCTGAAAGATAATGTTCTTGATCTCGAAGGAAACAGCCCCAACGATGTGTTTATATTGAACACCCTGGATGTATTAAATCACAGGGAAAATATTGCTTTAATGCGCAGTAAGGTGCAGCAGTTTAACCCCCTTACCGATACGTCTGCGGCAACAAAAATGTTTATAAAAACATTTAATATTGCAGGGCTTCCGGTGCTGGTAGTTTTCTGGGGAATGGTGGTATGGCTCAGACGTCGATCAAGAAGGAAAAAGATAAGGCTGATGTTTCAAAAGTAAAAAGTTGACGGCTTGGTAAAAAAGTCCGTCTGCCGCCTTGTGCTTCGCCGTGCAAGGGTGCAACACACAAAAAGTACGCTTCGCCTTTTGCAGGCTTGCGCGCCTTTCTATCCCGTTATATTTTCTGGGGCATACTAACTTTTTACGAGGCCG
>JAGGSD010000348.1 GCA_021159265.1 Syntrophobacterales bacterium
TAATGCCACTTCTGTGGCGTTGATGTTTTGAACATTTAAATATTAGAAATTCGGATTTGTTTCGCATTTAGTGCTTCGAATTTCGAATTTCCAGTTTATCTGGGTTAGGAGATAAGAAGGGAAAATTGGTATATGGAAGAGAAGAATCGAAAAATAGCAGAAGCTCGTAAAGAGTGGGAAAAAAATGTAGTTTCGCCACAAATGGAAAGATTTCATTTAAGTGAAAATCCTACTCGATATTATACACCTTCAGATCTTAAAGAGAATTGGGATTTTCTGGAAAAAGTTGGATTCCCGGGCCAGTATCCCTTTACCGCCGGCAACAATGCCCTCCCCGCATGGGAAGCTCTTGCAAAGCAAGAGATAAAGGCATCGGCCCGGATGGAGTGGGGATCGGCGTCTGCGGGAAAATATGGAGGTTTTGGTGCCCCTGAGGATTACCGGGATTATTTGACGCGCATGCATTCCATGGGCCGCCTTGCCGGGCCCAATATGGCGCTGGATCTGCCCACCCAGTGTGGTTATGACTCTGATGATCCAAGGGCCGAAGGTGAAGTCGGCCGTGTAGGTGTGGCAATAGATTCCCTGAAGGATTTTGAGACCATCTTTGAGCCCTATGGAAAAGATATGGATCTCGACAAAATCTCCACCAATTTTACCATCAACGCTCCCGCTGCCGTCTTTATCGCCATGTACGCAGCCCTGGCAGAGAAGCGGGGCATACCTCTGGACAAACTTCGCGGTACTCCTCAGAATGATATCTTAAAAGAATATGTGGGTCGTGGAACATATATATACCCGCCCGGACCGGCTCTGAGACTCTTTCGTGATACCCTTGTGTTCTGCACGAAGAATATGCCGAAATTCAACATCACCAGCGCCGGCGGTTATCACATGCGTGAGGCGGGTGCCACCAGGGAGCAGGATCTTGCCTTCAGTCTGTCGATTGTGGCTGCCTATATGCAGGCAGGCGTTGACGCGGGGCTCGATATCGACTCTTTTGCGCCGCGGTTCACATTCAATTCCTTCGGCGGCAGTATAGAAATGTACAAAGAAGTCGCCTTCTGGCGTGCTGCCAGAAGAATGTATGCCCGCATGGTCAGGGAACGTTTCGGCGCCAAAAATCCAAGGAGCATGATGATAAGAACAATGGCGACGGCGCATCTCGGGTGCTCGGGCACCACACTTCAGAGACCATTGAATAACGTTATAAGAACAACAATAGCCGGAGTAGCGGGAGCGATGAGCGGAGGTGCGCCTTTTACATTTCCTCCTTATGACGAACCCCTTGGCCTGGGGCATAGCCTGGAGGCCCAGCAGTTGACCTTTGACTCTACCCGCATCATCGTCCATGAAGCAAAATTGAGCCAGGTGCGTGACCCATGGGCAGGATCCTACTTTATGGAATCACTGACCGATGAGATAGAAGATGCCGCCCAGGCGGAATTTGACAAAATTGAGGAAATGGGCGGCGCCGTGGCGGCTATTGAAAACGGCTATATGCAGAGAGCCGTGGCCCGAAGCGCCTATGAGAGGCAGAGGCAGATAGAAAATCAGGAGTATCTGCTTGTTGGTGTAAATTGCTTTAACGGTCCCCATGAAATAGATGTAACCACTGAGCGTAAGGTTCCCGAGGTCTATCCTGCCGAGCTGATGGCAACGGCTGAAGAACGGAAGAAGAAAGGCCTTGCTCTGCTTAAGAGGGAACGTAATAACGGAGAGGTAGTGAAACATCTCGAAAAGCTGAAACAGGATGCAAGGGATGAAGAAAAGAACCTCATGCCGGATATCATGGATTGTGTCAGGAGCTATGCCACACTGCAGGAAATCTGCGATGTGCTCAGGGATGTCTTTGGCGAGGCCGAACCGACAAAGGTTTGAGCTGCCGGTGCAGGAAAAGGGTAATGCGCAAAAAAGGGAGGGATTTATGATTCAATTATTAGGTGCATTGTTTGCGGGTGTGTTTCTTTTTAACGCAATACCTCATTTAGTCCGGGGAATTTGCGGGAAACAGCATATGACGCCGTTCAGTCCCAGTTCAAGCCCTGCCGTGAATGTAGTCTGGAGCTGGATTAACATCGTGATCGGCGGTCTGATCTTAAAGGCATTGCCTTGTGAAACCTGGACATGTTCGATGTATATAGCTTTTTGCGCGGGCGGTTTTCTGACTTCTGTGTCTCTTGCGGTTTTCTGGACCAATCCCGAGGCGAGGCTGCCCTGGCATAAGAAATAAAACATAACAGGCATTGTGAGTAAGGAAATTCAAGGAGCGTTGAAAAATGGAACAAGACAGGAATATCAGGGTACTTATGGCCAAACCCGGTCTGGATGGTCATGAGCGCGGAGCCAGGGTGCTTGCCTATGGATTGAGGGATGAAGGTTTCGAGGTTATATATA
>JAGGSD010000309.1 GCA_021159265.1 Syntrophobacterales bacterium
TTTTTTTTCGTGGTTTCGTGATTGTTTTTAATTCTTTTGCCATTTTTGCACGAACTTTACAATTAACGGACTAAGGAGACATTCCTCTTTATTGAAAGGGTTAGTCTCAAAAGACAACAAAATAAAGATAAATACCTGTAAAATACGGGATGCTTATATCAGAATCTGCAGGTATTATCAAAAGGTTTAAAAGGCAGCCTGAGAAAGTTTTTCGATCCGCCTGTGTATGGCTGACTTCTTGACTGCCCTGAAAAATTGTGACAGAAGAGGGTAATATGAGAAGCCTTAGAGAGATTCAACCTACCGGCGTTATAGCTCGACCTGACCTGGGATTTCCGGACCTGATGGAGAATTTTTTTATCAGGCTTTTTTACGAACCTCGCATCAAAGAACTGATTGGCTGGATCGGTATTGGTTACCGTGAAAGTTCCTCAAGAGGCTGGACTTTCAGGATAAAAGGTCAGAAGGGTATTTACTGTCTCCAGTACGGAGGTTCTAACCAGGGAGGTTCTGTATGGAATCATGGGACATTTTATATCCAATACTTTCCAGCAATGGATGAAGATGTTTTAGATTCCTTTTCCATACGTGAGAACATTCTCCGTCAGGACCCCTTATTTGAACAATTACTCCGCGAGAGACTACCGGAAGATGATCCTGTTGATTCTCAATTCATTGTTGGAAAGTTAGTCCTGTCTGTTGACAACGAGGAAGAGAACCTCTTTCTTTCCCTTTGTGCACCTGAAAAATGGCGTGAGATTCTCAGGAACGGTCTCGATTTGCCCCGGAATAATGGTGCTGTGGTTGAAGCTGTTCCCATGGGAGGAATAGATCGTGATGTTCCAGCCTATGATCTGTCGTGGCCCCTTTTTGATAAAATCATTCTTACCGTTGCGTATCATTTCAAGCAACATCCGTTTTTAGTAACCCTGAAAAAACGTCCAGCTCAAGTTTTCGAGATTACTGACAAGAACCACTGCTATTCAAGGCAGGCCCGTGATATTGAAGAGCTGTGCCTTTCCGTCGGGTTTGGCCCTGTCCTTTCAAATGGAACAGATGATCCGCGACTCGACTGGGCGACGAACTTCTTCCCCACGGATATGTCCCCTTCATCTTCAAAACTGATCTGGACTATAACAACGCAAGACCCGGATCCTGAAAAGGTAAACCCTCTCTGGTGGGAGGCTTCTTCATGGGAAGAAACGCTCAGGACAAGGGGAACCAAGGCTCTGGGGTTGGATTACCGGCCTCCCTTGCTGGTTCTTACCGGGTTTCTGGGAAGCGGCAAGACTACCCTGCTCAATAAAATCATCGAACATTACTCCGGCATGCACAATAAATTTGTGGCAGTAATCCAGAATGAGGTGGGCCAAATTAACGTGGACGGCAAGTCCACAGACGGAGCAATTGCTGTCTCTGAACTGGAGGATGGTTGTGTTTGCTGCACACTTCTCGGGGAATTTCGAAGGACCGTTCGCCATATTTGCATTGAGTATGAACCGGACCTGATCATTGTGGAAACAACCGGCGTTGCGGATCCCAATAATATTCTTGCTGAACTGCCCCAACTTAAACCCTTTGTACGTTTTGATTCCATAATTACAGTCGTAGATGGGCCCAACTTTAAAAGAAACATAAAAGAGTATCCGGTAGCTACAGCACAAATTGAAACTGCGGATTTAGTACTCTTGAATAAAGTCGACTTGATGGATGATCAATCTTCTGCCTCAGTACAAAAAACAATTGAAACGATCAACCCAAGGGCTACCATTTTCCATACAATCAATGCTCAGATTCCTCCGGGGCTCCTGTTTTGTACCCGGGACGAAATTGATGGATCCGAAGCGCTGCAATCTTCAGCTTTGTTTGAAAATTCTCCTATAGAGCGTTCCAATATGAATATTCATTCACAAAAGATCGAAACCGTCAGTATAACACTGGAAGGCTGTTTCAAAGAAGCCGAATTAATTCAATTATTGGATAACCTGCCCGATTCTGTCTATCGTTTAAAAGGATTTGTGAATATTGAGGGTTTTTCAACAAATCAATTGCTACAATATGTTGCTGGCCGCTATGAACTTGAAAGTTTACCTAATCCCGTTCCCGGGTCCAACAGACTGGTTTTCATTGGCCGCCAGCTCGACGAAGATACTCTCAAAACCAGTTTTGCGCATTGCTTAAGGCGGGAAAAGAGGACAGATTTATTTCTTTGACAACAAAAAGCCTTGATAATAAGAGATATTCATGCCACGGAGAGCTCGTTTAGTACTTCCCAACTACCCTCATCATATTATCCAGCGGGAACATAACCGGGAGGTGATTTTTGTCGAAAAGATTATTTGAGACCTTTGCATAACGTTCCCTTTTGCCCAATTTCTGCGTCAGGCTCAAATTTT
>JAGGSD010000175.1 GCA_021159265.1 Syntrophobacterales bacterium
TTCGTGGTTTCGTGATTGTTTTTAATTCTTTTGCCAATTTTGCCTGTCTGCGTGCCTGCCTGTGCGTGTCCGCACGCAGACAGGCAACGCACAGGCAGGCAAGAATTTTACAACTAAGCGCCTAATGTCATGTCAAGTTTGCAATGACGCACAAGCCTTCGTCATTGCGAGGCCGAAGACCGTGGCAATCTCTTGGACTATGCCAAGGTAGCTCATAGTAGCACGAGATTGCTTCGCTTCGCTCGCAATGACACTCGAGACTTGACACGACACTACAGCAAAAAGATAGATTAATGTCTGATGCCTGAAGAGCTGCGTTGCAAGTTACTTTCCATTATAATTCCGGCGTGTCAGCATAGCGGAGCTTTTAAAGATCATCGAGTTTAAGATCAGCCAGAGCTTTTCCAAGATTGGAAGAAACTTTTTCGTTGTTGCCTATATAATGATTCAATGACGATTTTTCGGAACTTGTTTCATAATCTTTTATACTGAGGCCCAGTTTTCTACTTTTAGAATCAATATTTTTAATAATGGCTGTAACCGTATCATCAATGACATATAACTCTTTGGCAGAGTTGATTCTATCCTGGCTCAGTTCAGAAACATGAACCAACCCTTCAATTCCTTCCTCGACTTCAACAAACACACCAAAATCTGTAACATTCGTAACCCTGCCGGAGATGGTTGACCCCACATTGTATTTTACACTGAGCTCTTCCCAGGGATCTTTTTCAAGCTGTTTAATTCCTAAAGAGAATTTCTCATTTTCTACATCAACATTCAAAACTACTGCTTCAATTTCATCGCCCTTCTTGTATAATTCCGCCGGATGTTTTACCCGTTTTCTCCAAGATATATCCGAAATATGTATCAATCCGTCTATCTCATCTTCGATTCCCACAAAAATTCCAAAATCGGTGATATTTCGCACACTGCCTTTTACGATACTTCCTGTAGGATATTTCTCCTTTAGATTCACCCAGGGATTCTGAGTGGTCTGTTTTAACCCAAGAGATATTCGTTTTGTTTCGGGATTAATGTCGAGAATTTTAATCGCAATCACATCTCCAATCGATAAAATTTTAGAAGGATGTTTCATCTTCTTTGTCCAGAACATCTCAGAAATATGCACGAGTCCTTCAACCCCGGGTTCAAGTTCAATGAATGCACCGTAATCCATAATATTAACGACTTTTCCTTCTACAATCGTACCAACAGAATACCTGTCCGCTATATTATCCCATGGATTATCAGTCAGTTGCTTTAATCCTAATGACACTCTTTCTTTTTCTCTATCGAAGGCGAGGATCTTGACAGTTAACTTGTCACCTCGTGAAAAACTTTCAGAAGGATGCTTGATTCTACCCCACGATATATCAGTGACATGTAACAACCCATCTATTCCCCCTAAATCTATAAACAGACCATAGTCAGTAATATTCTTTACAATACCTTCAACTATACTCCCCTCTTCTATACTGTTTAGAGTCTTTTCTTTTTCTTCCTGTCTTTCATGTTCCAAAACCGTTTTTCTTGACAAAACTACATTATTTCTTTTTTTATCATATTTTAACACTTGAAAATCAAGCTCTTGCCCTAAATATTTGTCATAATCCTTGACAGGATGAATATCAACCTGGGAACCGGGAAGAAACGCAGGAATTCCAATATCAACGGAAAAACCTCCCTTAACTCTTTCAATAATATTCCCCCGTATGGTACAATTTGTATCACAAGCTGTTTTTAAATCATTCCATACTTTTACCGTAACTGCTTTATTCCTCGAAAGTATTAAATCTTCTTCGTCTTTTCTATCTACAACGACTTCTATTTCATCACCCACAGAAACAGTTATATTTCCATCGTCATCCTGCAATTCGGATGCGGATACCTTTCCTTCTGTTTTATAACCAACATCAACCATGACTACATCGGAACGTATCTGAACAACCTTTCCCATGAGAATTTCCCCATACGACACATCCTGTAAGCTTTTTTCATAAAGGTCGACAAAGCTTAGCGTTTCTTCCGATTGATGTGTTTTTTCTCCCTCCCCTTCATTTTCCAGCGAAACATCACCGTCCATTGATTGAATGTGTTTTTCTTTTTCAATGTTTATGTTATCTTCGTTAACCATTAATAAACTCCCCCCTGACATTTTTCTATAAAACTCACCTTGAATAGTCGTCGAGTAACACAGTGACAATAAAATTTCAAGCGAATTACGACAACTGGCTTTTTACTTGTATTTTTGTTGAGATTTTGCACGATTCATATTATAGTAGCCGCTTAAGGGTTCAAGGTTCCATTCTTGTCCCCGGATTGCATTTGAGACCTTTGCAGAATGTTCAATTTTGTTCAAGTTCAAGGAAGGCGAAGATTTT
>JAGGSD010000183.1 GCA_021159265.1 Syntrophobacterales bacterium
AACGAATGGCTTTTAATGAAATACTTGTAGAGAAAAAAGCGGGTGTTGCCGTTGTGACTTTGAACCGGCCTGAGCGGTTTAATTCATTTACGACGAGCATGTACCGGGAGTTCCCGCGGATTGTCGATCAACTCAAGAGAGATGATGAAGTCAAAGCAGTTATTTTAACCGGCGCCGGGAAGGGATTTTGCGCCGGGTCCGATGTTTCCGACCGCCTGGGCGACCGTCTGGAAAAAGGTGGTGAAGAGAGCCGTTTTGAGAACCTGCAACAGGTGGGGGCGATGGCCCTGGATCTTGCTGATTTTGACAAGCCTGTAATTGGAGCCATCAATGGCGCGGCCGTCGGCGCAGGGCTTTCAATAGCTTTGCTGTGTGACATCAGGATCGCCTCCGAGAAAGCGCGTTTTGGCGCGGTCTGGTTGAATGTCGGGCTTATTCCCGATTTAGGGGCGACTTACTCGTTGCCCAGAATCGTGGGAAGTGAGAAGGCCCTGGAATTGATGTTAAGCAGGGAGATTATCAAAGCGGACACAGCCCTGCAAATAGGACTTGTGGGCAGAGTAGTCCCTCATGATCAGTTAATGGATGAGGCGAGGAAGCTTGCGGAACAGATTTCCTCCGGTCCGTCTGTTGCCATTGAGTTGACCAAGCGCGCATTGCAACGATCACTGAACAATGACCTGAAGACCCAGCTCGATTATGAAACCTATGCCCAGAATATATGTCGTCAGACGGAGGATCATAAAGAAGGAATCCGGGCTTTTGCCGAGAAGAGAAAACCCGTGTTTGCGGGAAGATAGCAATTTAGGAAAAACGTGATGTATAGAACGTTCTACATGTATAGTTTGCACATCAGATCAGTTTACTCCTGTAAATTCAACCTGTTTACTGGTGTAATTGAATGTGTTTGTAGGGATGTCACTACACTTTGCTGATTTGATCTTTGATATATAATTCCATTTTCACAGGCCAGTGCCTGAAATTGTTTTAAAATTCAGATGGATAACTTGTACTCTATTCCCTTGGCTTGTCATTTGCAGGATTTCGGAACTGGTCGGAGCGGTTTAATCCACAGGTTTCGCAGATTACACGGATTACCATAATTACTTGAAAAAGAATGCGAAATGAGTAAGCGTTGAGAGAAAGGAGGTGAGGAAAGTCGCTTTTAGGATTGGCGGCATGTAAAGGCAGTTTGTTTAGTAAATTTGTTAACTTAAAATGATTAAAAAGAGGAGGAACAAAAAATGAGAGATTTCAGATGGCGTAAGTATTTATTTATTTTCTTTTTATGTCTCGTTATGACCATGGCTTATGTCGGGTTGCCGGGGATATCATCGGCAAGCGGCAAGACGGTGAAGCTGAAAGTGGTAACTTATTTGACTCCAGGATATGGCGACGGGTTTTACGCGGCACAGCATATGGTTAACTATATCAATCTGTATGGAAAGAGCAGGGGCATAAGCGCGGAGCTGTATCATTCGCAGACGGTTTATAAGGCGAAGGAAATGCTTCCCGCGTTGATCAGTGGAAGCATTGACATTGGCATATTCATGGCTCCCTATGTCGAGGGCACCATGCCTGTATTTAGTGCAACTGATCTTCCCTTTATCTGGGGCAATGGATATACTCAGTGTGAAGGTGAAAGGAAAGGCAGCCCATTTTTCAAGCTTGTATCGGCGCAATGTGATAAGAAAAATCTAAAGCTTTTGGCTATGGCAAGCAGTTGTCCTGAGGAATTTATAGCACGCAAACCGCTTACGAAGCTTGAGGATTTCAAAGGTCTAAAGGTAAGGGTAGCCGGGGCTGGGTATTCCAAGGCGCTTCAGTCGATCGGCGCTGTGCCCATTTCAATGCCCTCATCTGAGGTTTATACATCGTTGCAGAGAGGCGTGGTTGATGCTGCGATGGGCGTTGATATTACTTTTCGTGCCAGAAAACTTTACGAGGTGGCAAAGTATCAGATAAATCTGGGTGCATTTCTTTTTGACTGGCCCGTAATAATGAACAAAGGCAGTTTTGATCGCCTTTCTGAAGAGCAGAAGAAGGTTGTCTGGAATGCCGCGGAGCTCTACCGGCATGATTTCTCAAATGCGGAAAGCCTCGGAACGGGGTATATGAATATGCGTAACCTTCTCAAAAACAACTATGGTGTCAAGCAGATATACCTGTCGGAATCTGAGAGGGCAAGGATGAAGAAGGCGATGTGGGGACCTACGGTGAAATGGTGGAAGAAGAAGATAGGCCCGGAGCTGGCCGACAAGATATTAAAGGCTATCGAAGAAAGCAAAAACTGGCGAAAGTCCAAGTTTGGTTATCTGGAGTTATATCCCTTGAAGTATTAGCCCTGCGCTGAATTTATTTCAGTAATGGAACCGTTGTTTGT
>JAGGSD010000378.1 GCA_021159265.1 Syntrophobacterales bacterium
CCAAGTAACCCAAGTAACCCAAGCAACCCCTTTAACTCTTTCTCCTCGCAAGTCCAAGCCCCAAGAGGCCGAAGCCGAGAAGAAGAATGGTCAGCGGTTCTGGAACAGGAGTCAGGAAGACATCATTTGCGCACCAAGGGGAGTAACCAATGGTGAATGTGCCTTCGTCACCAAGGTATATCTTATCATTACCCCCAAATGTGTATGTTAGGAGATTGTTGCTATAGTCTACTGAAACACCGTAACCAACAACCGATGCAAGGCCGTCGCTTATTCCCGAGGGATGACCAATCCTGCCATTATTCGATGTGATGTAATTATATGAAGATCCAACAGAATAGAAACCGGTAGCAGGAGCAGTTGGGACATTATAACCAGAATCTTGAGAGTCATTCCATATGTAATAAAAATCCCATCCCTCATACGCATTATTAACAACACACGCCGAATCGATATTAATGAACAGGGAATCCCATACGCGTCGTTCCGAAACTTCAACTGCAATTGACTCGAGGTAACCCAGAGTATCATTAATGGTTATCGTCATATCTCCAACAGATGGAGTTCCAATCCGATCGCGTGAATCAATGTAATGCCCAGGCCAGTTGGCATAATCATCAGTATATGTATAAGTATAGGCCATTGCGGTTCCGGCCAGTAAGAATACACCCAATACTGATACAAGTAGTATTTTAGACAACTTTTTCACTTTAATCCTCCTTTCTTCAGCTAAATTTATTTGTTTTTAATTTCGTCTATTACGCCTTATTACCAGCAAGTGTCATGCCAAGTCTGTTTTATCTTTTAATTTTTGCACAGAACCACTTGTAAGTAGTTAATATATATAATGTTATTTTTTTACAGGTGATAGCAAAGGGTCTTATTGATGTTTGTCTTTTGTGCCGAAATTGTAAAGGACTCCGACGGATATTTGAGGGATAATTAGTGTTAAATGCTCGTGTAAGGGCAAATAGTCAATGGTAACAATAGGATAGTGGATTATTTAGACTTGTAAAGGATTTCGACAGAAGGACGAAGGACAAAGGACGAAGGAGCAAGGTTCAAGGAGCAAGGTAAAATACGGAGGTTCAAGGATAAAGGAACAAGGTTCAAGGTAAAGACAATTTTGAATTTTGAATTGAGGGACAAGGTGGGTGGCATGGACGGTTCGGCTGAGCGTTCGACTGAGCTCACGCCGAAGGCTGAACTTGTTTCAGTATTGTTTATCCGTGGAAGTTTAATTTTGAATCAGGAAGAAACGAAAAACGCCCACCGGATATTTCCGGCAGGCGCTGTCCATAAACCCAATCAACCCAACTCAACAAACCCAAGCAACCCAAGTAACCCAAGTAACCCAAGTAACCCAAGCAACCCCTTTAACTCTTTCTCCTCGCAAGTCCCAGTCCCAGGAGGCCGAAGCCGAGAAGCAGCATGGTGGTGGGTTCGGGGACTAAAGTCAATTGAGATTGTGCTGGAGAGCCAATACTTCCCCAAGTATTATTATAATTATAGCCCCAAGCTAAATTCATCACACGAACGGGTCCTATATCTGACCATTTATCAGTAGCCAAATCTACGAGGTAGTTATTATCGCCGTTATTTTCGTTTTCAATGAACCAGATTGCTTTTTGCAGATCATCGACACCACTCGCAGTATAAGTAAAGGCGGATATGTCATCAAGATTGCCAACACTGTAATGATAATACAAATAAGCAGTTCTTGTGTCTAAATAATCCTTGTTAGATTCATCTTGACCACCAACACCGCCATTTTCTGCATAGTCTGTAATGCTGCTTATTATAAATGGTTTTAGACTATTAGCAGTACTGAGCTGAATGTATTCATTGGTCTCCATACAAAATGTTCTGAACAGTTCATCATCAAGATTTTTCTTTATGACAAATTCGCCTCCTGCTGTTGATCCCAATCCGTTAAATAAATAGACTGTATCGCCAACATTTACAGGATATGCCTGCACTGCGGAAACAGAAAATATCATTCCGGCAAGAGCAACAAATATTATGAGTATCAATTTTCTCGCTTTCACTTTCTCATCCTCCTTATATCAAAACTCTATTATTTTCTTATGTATGCTGTTTATTAAGCAAGGAGTGTGCCGCATGGGGGATATTCTGAATTGCCGGCTTAATAATCAGCATAACAGGTTAATATCATTAGTGTAATAATTCGTGTTATCTGTTATTTTATTATATGGGGGGTGGCTGTTGGTCCTTTTGTTCGTGTAAAATCGTAAAGGATTCCGACGGATATTTGAGGGGTATGAGTGTTAAATGCTCGTGTAAGGGCAAATAGTCAATGGTAACAACAGGATAGTGGATTATTTAGACTTGTAAAGGATTTCGACAGAAGGACGAAGGA
>JAGGSD010000079.1 GCA_021159265.1 Syntrophobacterales bacterium
GCTGAAGAAAGCAGTTGTGTGTCATGCCATACCAACCTGAAAAAGCTTGTTGAAATCACCAGGGATATTGAGGCATCGAAACCCAAAGTGGAGAAACCCACCGAATCAAAGGGTGAAGGGTGAGGCGGAGCTGTGGCTCCGTTGGAGCCATACGAAAAGGTGCAGATAGATACAGACTTTCTGGATGAAGACGAAGACGTGCATGGGCAGGTGTCCTGCGAAAAGTGTCATGGCGGTAATCCCGAAAGTAACGATTATAAAACAGCTCACGAAGGAGTGGTAAAGGATCCCACATATCCCGATCCCTCAAAAGCGTGTGGCGAGTGCCATGCAATCGATGATGAGAGTGGTCATCCGAAAATAACAGAAAAAAACAAAACTAATCTTCATATAACCTTAACTCCTTTCAAAAACAAGATTTACCTCAGAGCAAATCCGGATTCCTGTGTACGCGACAAGATCGACGACGCCATGGGAACAAATTGTTCGGCATGCCACAGCAGTTGCGGCCAGTGTCACGTCAGTCGCCCCACATCTGTCGGGAGTGGATTCATAGATGGACACCTTTTCCAGAAAACACCTCCCGTCGAGACAAATTGTACTTCATGCCATGGAAGCAGGGTTGGAAAAGAATTCCATGGAGAGAATGAGGGAATACCGGCTGACGTTCACCACACCAAGCATGAAATGGCTTGTAAGGCATGTCACACGGGTGATGAAATGCATGGGAGCGGTATGAGTAAGGAGCCTTTTGACAGATATGGGGTTGCAAACAGGGCAAAATGTGAAGACTGTCACAAAATGAAGGGCTCTTACAAGGCGGAAAATGATATGCAGGGTAAAGATCTTGTGCATCCTGACCATGCTATCCACCAGGGCAAGGTAAGCTGCCAGGTTTGTCATTCCATGCCGTACAAAAACTGCTACAGCTGTCATGTGGGCAAAGACAAATCGGGTGCGCCTTATTTTGAAACAGCTCCCTCAAAGATGGATTTCAAAATAGGCCTGAATCCCAAGGTGACGGAAGACAGACCTGAAAAATATGTGATAGTTCGCCATGTACCGGTAAGCCCCGGCCTGTTTGATTTTTATGTCAAGGATGCCTTGACCAATATGGACAAAGCACCAACCTGGAAATTTGCCACGCCGCACAATATTCAGCTTAAGACCCCGCAAAATGAAACCTGTCTTTCATGTCATGGAAACAATAAACTCTTCCTGACAAAGAAGGATGCGGAATCATGGGAAGTTAAAGCAAATAAGGATGTTTTTGTTCCTCTTAAACCCGCTCCTCCTGAGAGACATAACTGGTTAGAACAGCCCGAACTTCACATTGAAAAGGTCGATTGTCTGACATGCCACAATCCCTCATTGCAATCCCCCATAAGAGATTGTCAGCAGTGTCATGCGAAAGACAATGTGCTTTTGACAACAGCCGGAGGAACTCCTGAATATTCATTAACAAACTGGAGCTTTACGAATAAGGAGCTTATCGAAAAGGGCGATTATGTTGTAGGAAGCAACAGGATACCGGCCCTCGATATTATCGGAATCCTGCTGATAATTTTAACGTTTGCGGGATGTACGACACACGGCATTCTGAGATTCATCAGCAGAAGGAGAAAATAAGAAAATGTCCGAGAAAATTTATTTGCATCCCGTCACCGAACGTGTATGGCACTGGATACATGCCATCCTGGTTATACTATTAATATTGTCCGGCACCCAGATACACTGGCCGGACAGTGTTAATCTTTTGGGAAGTTTTTCAAATGCTATATCCTTACACAACTGGGCTGGAATATTACTGGTCTGTGATTTTTTTCTGTGGTTGTTGTACAATCTGATCTCCAAACGCGTTTCACACTATATCATAAGAAAAAAAGATATCCATCCGGGCATGATTGTGCAAGCGAGATTTTATGCTTATGACATTTTCAAGAACAGACCCCACCCCTATTTTCCGTCTGAGGACAACAAATTTAATCCATTGCAGAAGGCAACCTATTTTAGTTTTATGTTTTTCATGATGCCCCTTTTGCTGATCAGCGGCATTTTGTATATGTATCCATATTATTTTTCATCATTTATCTCTTCTCTCGGCGGGTTAAAGGTCGTAGCCGTTTTTCATTACATTATGGCTATTATATTTACAGCCTTTTTTGTCGCCCATATCTATCTGGCAACCACAGGTCATACCATCTTCGCCGATTTTATCTCTATGATTACGGGTTATGCCGAAAAGGAAGAACATTAACTATATAGCATCACCATGATGTTATCTCCGAAGACTTGGGATTTGTCCAAAAATAACTTATACGTTTATACGTCTCACTTCCAGGCCATCTTTAACCTAACCCT
>JAGGSD010000218.1 GCA_021159265.1 Syntrophobacterales bacterium
AAGCAATAGTTGATAAACTTGGCCCAAAATTGAATGCGTTCATCAACAGTACAAAAGTATGAATGCCCAATTTCCAATTTCTATTTTCTAATTTCAACGTTCCGTGAGCGGTTACGTTGATTCTTTGTAATAAATAATCAATGTCGTTGACTGAAAAAAATACCTTGGACACTCACCATGATATTTCTTACCACGAAGAACACGAAAATAAAGAAAAAATGCTTTGTGCTCTTCGTGGTGATTAATAATAAAATTGCTTAAGTTAATGACATGATGGTTTCGTAAAAAGCTCCATTATGCCGTTTAGCGGCATTATAATGGAAAGTAACTTGCAGTCATAGCTACTCGGGTATCAACGGACTGACGGGCGACTAAAGTCGCCCCTACCCCCGCTATTTTGATAAATGTTAAGTAATATGAAACACTTGTAACACTTTTGGTAATTTACGTTACTTAAAAGTCGAAATATGCACAATCATGTTATTCCCATGAAGATGAGAATCCAGCGTTTTCAAGTACTTAAGGACTGAAAATTAATAACTCATCGTTTTCGCATCCCTGCTTCAGGCCATCTTTAGCCGATCTTCAATCACAAAATCCTCGATGTAGCCTTGCTATGCCTCGGTTTTGTTCAACCGAATCGACCAAACCTAACCCGAATCAGAGCGCGAATTCCAACGACTTATTTATTTCCAGTTCCTTAGCACTCTATGGATCCCCGCATACGCAGAGATTTTTTGAGGCCGATTAATGTGACAAACCACGATTTGCCTGGCTGGGTCGCCAGCGTTAACTTGAGATTTTATAACGACAAATTGATTAACAATTTTTACTTACGAGTGCAATACATTTAACATGAAGCATGGTGTCTATTTTAACACCGCCAGACAGTCAAAGTAAATATGGCGAAACAATGATGACACATTCGTAAAAAGTCCCCGCCGTGTCATTCTGAGGAGCGGAGCGACGAAGAATCTCAATGATATCAGATTTTTCGCTATTGCTCAGAATGACAAAAGAGTGTTTTTCAGACTTTTTACTAAAGTATCAATGATGAAATAACTAAGAAAATCGGCATGGTTTACGCGGGAGAGTGTAAAGGGTACGGGCGTACCCAGGCAATGGAAAGATTTAGATATACAAGACAACGTTATTATCATATACTTAAATAATTTTTGCAGGGAGGCGCTGATGCCCCCATCGGCCCATAAACATGCTTCGTAAAAGTTATTTTTCGTTATAATGCCGCTTAGCGGCATAGTGGAGATTTTTATGAATGCAGGCAAAATTGACAGTAATGATGGCAAATAAGAAATAGCGATGGTTACATTTGTAACAGATTAAAAATTTGTAAACAAATATGCTGGTTTGTTCGTCTATTACTATAAGAAACTCAAAAAGGAATTGGATGTAAGAAGGGTAATATGGGGTTAATAACGGCACAGAATATCTATAAGGATTATCAGGTAGGGGAGGTCAGCCTGAGGGCACTGAACGACCTGAATTTTGAGATTGAACCTGCTTCGTTTCTTTCTTTTGTCGGCCCATCCGGAAGCGGTAAGACCACCCTTTTGAACCTTGTCGGCTGTCTTGATACACCTACGGAAGGCAGGCTGACCGTAGCCGGCACGGATGTGGTCAGTCTCGACAGAAAGCAGAGGGCAGCCTTCAGGGGCAGGCATATGGGATTCATCTTCCAGGACTTCAACCTTATTCCTGTCCTTACCGTATATGAAAATATTGAATATCCTCTCATTATGGTACAGAACGTTCCATCGGAAGAAAGGAGGCGGCGTGTCTTGAGTCTCCTGAAATCAGTCGAAATGATAGAGCAGAAAGACAAGTATCCCGATCAGATTTCAGGGGGACAGAAGCAGAGGGTTGCCGTTGCCAGGGCTCTGGTTACTGAACCTGAGCTTGTACTTGCCGATGAACCGACGGCCAATCTCGACAGCAAGACGGCCTATATGATTATTGAACTGATGAAGGAGATGCAGAAAGAGTCCGGAACCACCTTTATCTTTTCCACTCATGATCAGAAGATAGTCGGCGCTGCTGAAATAATCTATACCTTGGAGGACGGAATGATCGTCGACAGGAAGGATAGCGACCTTTGAAAAATGTTCAATTTTGTTCGAGTGCAAGGAAGGCGAAAATTTCAACCGGAGGAATATATTGATGTATTCGTAAAAAGTCAAAAACTCACTAATCTGTCATTCCCGCGAAAGCGGGAATCCAGTAATTACAAGCAGTTATGGATTCCCGATCAGATCGGGAATGACAAAACGACAGAAATTCGGGCTTCCAAGTAACTCGTTTGGGCGAATTTAATATAACTTGTTGATTTCACTGGACACTAT
>JAGGSD010000224.1 GCA_021159265.1 Syntrophobacterales bacterium
AAGGTGCAAGGAACAAGGATAAAGGATAAAGGCAAATACAATTTTGAATTTTGAATTCTTAATTTTTAATTACAGGATTCTGTAATTACTGGATTCCCGTTTGCACGGGAATGACTATTTAAATTATTTGTGGCAAAATTCAAAGGTCTCGATGAAAAAGATAAACCTCTCATTTCGATACCCCGTGGTTTGGGCTTGCTACGGGGTAATCCATTGCGGTCGCGAGTCTCAGTAAATCTCATCATGCCTTCCAATGTCCACCAGAACAATCAATTTTCTTTTGTTATCCGGTTCTTCTTCAAAGGTAAATACAATTCGACAATCATACTCGACTTGGCAGGCCCAAAGCCCAATCAGTTTTCCATGCAGCTTGTGGGTTTTTAGTGCAGGATCAAATGGTTCCCTGGAAAGCTTTTCCAGTACGGAGAAAATCTTTTCTTGTAAAAGCGGATCTTTTCGTGTCGCTTTTTTAAACGCACGATGAAATGCGTTTGACCATGATAGCGTGTACATCAATTTCCTAAGAGATCCTTCTTCAAATCTTCGACAGTTCCGAATTTTGCCCGCTTTTCCCGGACTGCCTGCAACGTTTCCCGTGCATTGGCTGCAATCTCGTCACGCCTGTGCTCGGCCATACGTAATCTCAGTATCTCAAGAAGTTCCTCACGATCATCAACAGGGAGAGACTCTGCTGCGTCAATAGCCTTTTGAAAGGATGCGTCTTGGTGAGTTATCATTTTATCCTCTGTAATCCTCTTTCAGTAAATGCTTATTATCGAAAAGCTACCTTAATAAATTTTATACTATCTCACATCACCCTATTTGTCAACATTTGAAACCTTTGCTATTATGCAGAGGAACAAGGATATAAATACAATTTTGAATTTTGAATTCTTAATTTTGAATTAAAGACAAAGGACGAAGGTCCAAGGAGCAAGGAACAAGCAATTTCTAATGTTTAATTTTGAATTTTTCCATCAGGTCGTAGAGGGTAGGGCGGCTTATGTTGAGTTCTTTGGCTGCTTTGGTTATGTTGCGATGATTTCGGGACAATGCTTTTTTGACTAGCTCTTTTTCCAAGGTGTCGCGGGCTTCTTTGATGTCCATCTCGTTATATGTCGGTTTGGGGGTCCCCATTTCAAGGTCTGTGGGATTGAGCTTCTTGCCCTCGGCCATGATGACGGCGCGCTTGATGCGATTCTCGAGCTCGCGCACATTGCCGGTCCATTCATATCTTTCAATCGCGGCGATGGCCTCTTTGGTGAATCCCGTCAGCTTTTTCCTGTTTTCTTCCGCGAAACGGTTCAGAAAGGCCTTTGCCAGTAGCATAATGTCGCCTTCTCGCTCACGGAGGGGAGGGAGGGATATGAAGACAACGCCGAGACGAAAGTAGAGATCCTCCCGAAAGATTCCATCTTTTATAGCTTCTTTAAGGTTTTTATTTGTGGCGGCAATGACACGGACATCAACCTCGATTCCTTTCCTCCCTCCTATCCGTTCGATGACCTGGTTCTCCAGGAAGCGGAGCAGCTTTACCTGAAGCGGCAGAGAAAGCTCACCTATCTCGTCAAGAAACAGGGTTCCGCCGTCAGCAAGCTCAAAGCGGCCTTTTCTCTGAATGTGGGCGCCGGTGAAGGAGCCCTTTTCATGCCCGAAGAGTTCGCTTTCAAGGAGATTTTCGGGAATAGCCCCGCAATTAATGACAACAAATGGGCCATCTTTCCGCGGGCTCAGTTGATGGATGGCATGTGCGACAAGCTCCTTGCCTGTTCCGCTTTCACCCTCGATTAAAACGGGGACGTCCGCCGTCGATACCTTTCGGATCATGGCGAAAACAGCCTGCATCTTTTCGCTTGTGCCCAGCATTCCTTCAAATGAGTCACCGCTCAGGCGACGCTGTAATTCATTGTGCTCACGTTCAAGCTGAGAAAGATGAAAGGCACGGCGAAGGATGACCTTGAGCTCATCGATATCGATTGGTTTGTAAAAGAAATCGTATGCCCCCTGCCCGACGGCCCGAAGAGCATGCTCTTTCTCTGCACGGCCTGTTATGATGATTACCTTGGTTTGCGGATAACCTGTAAGTATGTCGGAGAGTGTGGAAAAACCCTCTTCGACACCGGCAGGGTGGGGCGGCAGGCCAAGATCCAGGGTTACAACGGCAGGCTTCTCTTTTCTGACAACATCCATGGCATTTGGCCGGTCTTCAGCCAGAAGCACCTCGTAGTCCCCGGTGAGTGCCCACCTCATCTGCGTCCGAAGATCCGCATCATCATCAACGATTAAAAGCTTTTGTTTTTCCATAGTGATCATAGTTGATGCACTCGTAAAAAGTC
>JAGGSD010000319.1 GCA_021159265.1 Syntrophobacterales bacterium
ACGAACTTTACAATTAAGGGACTTACGTAAGATGGGATCCAACATCGGTCTTTGACTTTTACAAATTCATTAAAATCATTTCTTCTTTTAATAATTTATCTTTTTCAATTACAAGTTTTTCTGACAATTCCGTATTACCCGCTCCCTGGGCCTTAGTTATTTCTCTCTGGATAATTTCACGTTTATTTTTGTACCACTTGCCCCTTATTCTTATAATGGTGTCCAGAAAACTTTTATCAATAATAGTGGCGTCGAGAGGAGGTTGTTCCATCATCGACTTCAAAATTTTATCTTTTAGAACATCATCTTCCAAATCATCCACTAAATCCGAAACACTCTTCACCTTTCCCCTCTTAAAGGCTTCTACAAGTATTTCTCCCAGTTTTTTCAACTCTGGACTATAGAAAAAATCGAGCGTATTTTCCCTCACCACCACAGGAATTTTCTCGGGATATTGAATCATTATAGAGATAAGATTCAATTCCACCATATCCACTTTTCTGACTTCTTTTCTGTGAGATTCAACTTTTGCAGTTAAATTCTTATACCTTGCCGGTTTTTTATTCACCTCCGTCTTCAATACTTCCTGATCAACTCCTAACTTTTCCGATACTCTCTTTATAAAGAGGTTCCTCTGAACCAGATTGCTTATATTTCTTATAAATGAAACGGAATCCTTCACAGAATCCAGGGTTTCCTCAAGCGTACCTTTTCCGCCTATTATCTTTTCTATGTAATAATCAATCATAGAAGGAGAATGAGAAATAATATCCTCCAGCGCTTCTCCTCCGAATCTTCTTACATAATCATCAGGGTCACAGTCTTCGGGAAGGATTACCACTCTTGCACGCATCTCTTTTTCAAGAAATAATTGCAAGCTTCTTTCTACGGCATGTCTGCCAGCCTCGTCGGGATCAAAAATAACAGCCACGTTTCTCGAGAATCTTCTTATCAATTCTACCTGATCTTTTGTGAGTGCAGTTCCCAGGGTGGCAACTACATTGGTTACTCCTGCGCCCCAGAGCGAAAGGAAATCGAGATATCCTTCCACAATAATGGCGTCATTTTTTTTACTGATCTCCATTTTTGTTTGATAAAGACCGTACAGCGTTTTACCCTTAATATATACAGGAGATTCAGGAGAATTCAGGTATTTAGGTTCTCCTTTATCTATCACCCTTCCACCGAAGGCAACAATACTTCCATTGAGATCCATAATGGGGAAAATCAATCTGTTCCTGAACCTGTCGTAATAACTTTTGCCGTTGCCCTTTGATATGATAAGACCTGCCTTCTCGACGAGTTCAAGAGGTATCTTTTCCCCATCAAAAAAATCCTTAAGATTTCTCCATCCTTCACGAGAATATCCCAGCCTAAATTTCTTAACAATAAAATCATCTATCCCCCTCTCTTTGAGGTAATCCCGGGCCGCTTTTCCCATATTTGATGAAAGGTTCCCGGAAAAATACTCCGCGGCCATCTGGTTGATCCTGCCCAGCTTTTCTCTTTCACTCGCTATTTTCTTCTCTTGACCGCTCATATCTCTGATGGGAATGGTAATTCCCAACTTGCCGGCCAGGTGTCTGACAGCCTCGGGGAAAGACATATTGTTCATCTTCATCAAGAAGGAAATTGTATTTCCACTCTCTCCACAGCCAAAGCAACGAAATATCTGTTTTTCAGGATTTACAGTAAAAGAAGGGGTCTTTTCTCTATGAAAGGGGCAGAGACCAACAAAATTCCTGCCGGTTTTTTTTAAGGTAACATATTCTGAAACAACATCGACTATATTAGCCCTTGCTTTAACTTCTTCTATTTTCTCTTCGGGGATATGTCCTTTCAATATAATTATCCTTTTTTTCTGGTCAAAATTGAAATAACGAAGGATCATCTCCCAATTAGCTGTAGTTAATTAAGGCAAAACAAGTGTGCTATTTGCAGTTAATAATAGAAGGGTTCAAGGGACCAGGGATTCGAGGGGCCGAGACTTGGGTGAACTCAGTCGAACCGTGAAAGGGAAAAAGGAATAGCAGAAAGCGAAAGAATGCTAAAGGCGCTGATAAAGTCTTTAGAAAACAAACCCTTGAATCCTTGAACCCTCTTCTCCAAAGTAAATTGGAGAAGAACCATAATTGACAATCTCGTAAAAAGTCATTCACCGAGTCATTGCGAGGAGCGTAGCGACGAAGCAATCTAATAAATGCAAGTAGTTACAATACGTGAGATTGCTCCGCTCCGCTCGCAATGACGGTATTTCCGACTTTCAAGTAACTCAAATCTGCAAATGTGTTGTAAGTAGTTCATGTTCTT
>JAGGSD010000399.1 GCA_021159265.1 Syntrophobacterales bacterium
AACATTTGAATATTAGAAATTCGGATTTGTTTCGCATTTAGTGCTTCGAATTTCAAATTTCCAGTTTATCTGGGTTAGGAGTAGATTTATAAATTTATGGCTATTATTATTGATGGGAAGAAAATTTCGCAGGATGTCAGGAATGAGATTAAAGAAAAGGCTTTACACCTTAAAGAAGTGCGAGGGATCATCCCCGGGCTTGCTGTTATTTTAGTCGGAGACGACTCAGCCTCTGAAATCTATGTTAAAAGGAAGGAAAATGCGTGCAGGGAAGCAGGTTTTTTATCCAAAGAGTTCAGGCTTCCCGCTGACACGGATGAGAAAGAGATATTTGATATCATTTATAAGTTGAACCGGGATGAAACAATACATGGTATTCTGGTACAGCTTCCCCTTCCGAAGCAGATCAATCCCGAGTCTGTCATAGAAGCTGTTGACCCCAAAAAGGATGTCGACGGTTTTCATCCTTATAACCTGGGCCATTTATTTACGGGTGACGCTTTTCATAACTCTTGCACCCCTTCAGGCATTCTGGAACTTTTAGATCGTTATGGAATAGAAATAAAAGGTAAAGAAACCGTTATTGTAGGTAGAAGTAACATCGTTGGGAAACCCTTGGCCATGATGCTTCTGAAAAGGCATGCTACCATTACAATTTGCCATACAAGGACGAAAAATCTTTCAGAGGTTACAAAAAGAGCGGAAATCCTTATAGCTGCTGCGGGAAGCCCTGAAATGATAAAAGGTAATATGGTGCGGCAGGATGCTGTGGTGATAGACGTGGGGATTAACAGGCTTGGCAATGGCAAGTTAGCAGGAGATGTGGCCTTTTCTGAAGTTTCAAAGAAAGCTTCCTACATAACACCGGTCCCCGGAGGAGTAGGACCGATGACAATAGCTATGCTGCTTATGAATACCTTGAATGCAGCCCTGATTTGACCCACTAACGCCTTTACGACTGGAGATCGATGTAAAGCAATTAAGAATGCCATCATAAGTCAAACGGAGACTTGACCCCTTTTCCCCCCATGCTCACAGGTGGCCGAACCCTGCTTACTGGCTGGGAAAAATGTTTTTCTTTGGATTCTTTACCACTGCAGTGCAGTTATCTCAAGGGGCCAATAATGTTTTGACTAATAAGTCAACCGAACGACATTGACGGCAAACAATCTTTCCTTCTTTGTTAACAAGAATTAAAGTCGGCACGCCTCTTATGCCATAAGTTCTTGCCACTTCCCCGCTTTCATCCAGAAGAACTTTGTAAGTAAGCCCGTACTTCAAAGCAAAGGAATTTACCCTCTCCCGAGATTCCTGTATGTCTACATTTAAAATGATAAGTCCTCTGTCTTTATATTGCAGGTGCAATTTTTTTAAATAAGGAGTTATCGCTCGGCAGTGTGGACACCACGTTGTACTAAAATTGATAAGGGCCACCTTGCCCTTGTAATCGCTTAGTTTGATTTCTTCTCCCGTCAAATCTTGTAACGCAAAATCAGGAGCAAGGTTTTCGATACTCTGTTCCCTGATATTCCATTTATCCTGTGAAAAAACAGCAGGACAAGAAAAACTGATAAAGATTACTATTGAAAAAAATGTTAGAAAATAAATACCTGTCTTATGTCGAGTAGACATAATATGACTCCTAATCTTAAATTTCAGCAATTAACATGAAGAGTTTCAATGCCCCTCACACAACCGGACTTGTGGATTTCCCATATCCGGCTTTTCACTAATACTCTCTTCAATAGCCATATAAAAAAACTTAACGGCTATCTCCGATATAAGACGTCGCATGGTTTTCATGGTCTCTTCCAATTCAGAGATTGGACTATGCCTCACTTCGCCTTTACGTATTAATGCTAACCCTTTCGAGTGTTCTTTTCTTTTGAACTCACAGGGCATTGCCCCTGTTACACCTCTACTATGAGTTAGTCCGGCTCCCTATAAGCCTTCAGATTTCCTCCCTCTTCGGTTGTTTCATCTTACCATGTCCCTGGCTGCTGAGTATATGTTAACTGTCGCAAGAGGCAGGTTGCTCGTTCAGCCTGAGCATGGAACTTATAGGGTCTCCCAAGTTCCAATATAAACAGTTCGTTTGCCCGCCACGGACTTAGACCCCGGCATGTCAGAAACACTCTCACCTTTAACGTGTGTCCCGATATTGGCTCCCAGGACATGAAACCTTTGATCCAATGCAACAAGGATAATTTCGGGGCTTGATACCTTCACTTGCCTGTCTGCGTGCGAACACGCACAGGCAGACGTTGTGGCTGA
>JAGGSD010000377.1 GCA_021159265.1 Syntrophobacterales bacterium
TGGCGAACCAGGAACCAGACAAAGTCGGGCTTCACGTACACGAACACCTTTGACGCCCGGCCCCGTCGCTTCTTGGAGAACCACTCGTCAAGGTCGGCCTCCAGGGCGCGGATTGTCTCTTCTGAAGGCTCTTCGAACTCGGGAATGGAACCGTTTGTGGCCCTGAAATACTCGAACGAACGGGGACGGAAGAGAAACTGTTCGGCATGAAGACGTTCAATGAGATCACGGTCCTTCATCCACACCTGAATGGCCAGGTCGGCGCGGGCGGCGTTCTCGTCGATGACAACGTCGATCTCGGTCCCGTCAATCGCATCCTGGATGGAGTCGAATCCTTCCGGCGTTGACATCTCGTTCACGTAATACAGCGCTTCGGCCAGGTCCTCCGGAGTGGAAGTGCTCGGGTTGAGCAGGACCTCGCTCAGAGCGTTGTAATCCAGCTCGTCCTCGGTGTTCAACGATGGCAACTCCACGCCGCGATCCGAAAAATAGTCGGCATGCGGTTCAAGAAATGCAATGAGGTGCTCCCGGTCGATCCTCCGGAGCATTTCCGGCTTCGAAAAGCGGCGTAGATTAAAAGTTGCCATTTTTTCCTCCTACTTTCCGTTCGTCAGTTTCCTTTCATGGGCTACTCTCATGTTCGTTTCCAACCCACAACCTTACCCAATATCCGGAGGTCGTCCTCCGGACGGAGCGTGATCGGCGCGTGCCTCGGATTCTCCGGGACGAGCTCGATACGCTCATTCTCGATTCTCAATCGTTTCACAGTGGCCTCGTCATTCAAAAGAGCCACGACGATATCTCCGGTTTCCGCCAGCGGCTGACGTCGCACGATGATCAGGTCGCCATCGTTTATCCCCGCACCGATCATACTGTCGCCGGAAGCGTGGAGAGCGAAATACTCTCCTGACCTGACCGTGGATGCCTCAACCAGTACTTCCCCAATGATGTTCTCTTCCGCCAGGATGGGTTGTCCCGCGGCGACCGTACCGATAACGGGCACCGCCACGAGGGCGGCCGCCATGTCTTCCGGCCGCTTGGCCACGGTCAGCCCGCGGGCCTTGCGGCCTTCACGTTTCAGATATCCCTTGCGGACCAGCTGGTTGATGCGTTCATGCACGCTCGAATGGCTGATCCCGAAGGTCTCGCTCAGTTCCTTCACTGTCGGCGGGTACCCCTTGGCGTCGATATGGCGGCATATCTCGTCCAGGGTCTCCCGCTGCAGTGGTGTAATCTCGTCTGTTTTGCTTCTGCCCATGGCTCCCACATTTACCAAAAACGAAAAGCCCCACCGGGCCGAATAAAACTATAATATACGACCTGATACCTGTCAGGTCAAGAAGTCTTATGAAAAAACCCTTCCGACAGTCGGGGAACACCTTCGGTATGTAACCATCGACAGGGCCGGGCATTTCGCCCGGACTTGAGAGTTAGAAACCAGACAACTGACCGGAAGCAGAGCTTAGGCGGTTGTGGGTGCCAGCGAACCCGCATCCCAACCGTCTGGCGAGTTTCCCGGCATCCACACCGACCGACCCGGTCACGCAAGCCGGAGGTCACGATGTTGGATGCCGATTTTGCTCTTGAAACAACCGATCCCGACCCGCTTGAAGCGGATGTATTTCCCGAGTCCGAACTCCTTTCCCCGGAAAAGAGACTGGGGGCAATCGCCTCGATCCTGGCGGTTGCCGTGCTGCGTTCGAAAGTCCGCAAGGCCGCTTCCAGCAGGTGTATGGAGGATATCGAAGAATCTTCCGGAACTGTCGGAGAAGGACTTGATTAGTTGCGGGAACAGAGCATTCATTCATGACAAACGCGTCCGGAACGCATGATAAGGAGTTGTGTATGAATGAGTTACAAAAACAAACCCGCAACGGGAAGAACAGCGGACGGACCCGGAATTCCGTCCTGCGGCAACTGGCGACGCTACAGAATATGACGCTGGAGCAACTTCGCGAGAAGTGGCTCGACCTTTATGGCAGCGATCCGCCCCGGTACAAGAAACAGTTCCTCGTCAAACGCCTCGCCTATCGTATTCAGGAACTCTTTTACGGTGGCCTGTCCGAGACCGCCAAGACGCATTTACGGCAGATCGCCCAGGATGATCCCGTGGCAACGGTCGAGCGCAAGGTGCCCGAGGAGCGCAAATCCAATGAAAACATCCTGCCGGGTACAAGATTCGTGAGGGTCTGGAATGACCGTCGATACGAGGTCGTCGCCCGGGAAAAAGGCTTTGAATACGACGGCCGGATCTTTCGATCAC
>JAGGSD010000414.1 GCA_021159265.1 Syntrophobacterales bacterium
AAGGCAGGTGGAATTCAGCAGGAATAATCAGAGACATCACAGAGCGCAGAGAGGCACAGGAAAAACTGGCGGAGATAAAACTCCTGCAATCCACGATTCTGGACGCCATCCCACACGCTGTTTTCGGACTGGAAAATCGCCGGTTTATCTTTGCCAATAAATCGGTTGAAACGGTCTTCGGATGGAAGCCGGAGGAATTAATCGGCAGAAAAACAAGAATACTTTACAGGAACGATGAAGATTATAAAGAAATCGGCAGACAAACTTATCCTGTTCTTGAAACGGAAGGTAAATGCAGTGTGGAAATTTCCCTCAGGCACAGGGATGGCCGTGATATGATATGCATGCTGCACGATACTGTAATCGGTGAAAATTTGGAAGATGGAAAGATCGTCGCCGTCGTTGAAGATGTTACCAAACGCAAAAAGACGGAAGAGAATTTAAAAGAGATGAAACTCCTGCAATCTTCAATTCTGGATGCCGTTCCCCACGCCGTTTTCGGAGTGGAAAATCGCCGGGTTATTTTTGCCAATAAATCGGTTGAAACGGTCTTCGGATGGAAGCCGGAGGAATTAATCGGCGGGGATACAAGGAAACTATACAAAAATGATGAAGAGTATAAAAGAATCGGCAGAGATACCTATTTCACCGCAGCTAAACAGCACGGAACAGTCGATACGGAAGTCTTCTGCAGACACAGGAATGGCCGTGATATTACGTGCAGGCTAACCGGCGCTGTGATCAGTGAAAATTCGAAAGATCTAAAGTTCGTCGGTATGTATGAAGACATTACCAAACGCAAGGAGGAGAAAAAGGAAAAACGGAGGCTGGAAGACAGGCTCCGGCAGGCACGCAGGATGGAAGCCCTGGGCACTCTCGCGGGGGGCGTGGCCCACGACCTGAACAATGTTCTCGGTGGCATTGTCAGCTACCCCGAACTGCTGTTGATGAAGCTTCCCGAAGACAGCCCTTTGAGGAAACCTATTTCGACCATACAGAAGTCGGGAGAGAAAGCTGCGGCTATCGTTCAGGATATGCTGACGCTGGCAAGAAGAGGTGTTATCACAACGGAAGTCGTGAAATTAAATGACATTGTGTCAGAATATTTTAAAACGCCGGAATATGAAAAATTAAAATCATTTCATCCCCATGTGAAGATTGAAACGAACCTCGAAGAAAGCTTATTGAACATCATGGGGTCCCCCGTTCACCTCTCCAAGACGGTGATGAATGTAATATCCAACGCGGCGGAGGCCATGCCCGACGGGGGAAGAATTATCGTATCCACCCAAAACCAGTATATCAGCGAACCCGTAAAAGGCTATGATGATATTAAGGAGGGTGATTATGTGACTCTTACGGTTTCCGATACGGGGATCGGGATTCCCGCGGAGGATATGGAAAAGATATTTGAGCCCTTCTATACGAAAAAGGTAATGGGAAGAAGCGGAACGGGCCTGGGCATGACCGTCGTATGGGGAACCGTAAAAGACCATAACGGATATATAGATGTTGAAAGCGCTGAGGGAAAGGGAACAACATTCACATTTTACTTTCCCGTAACAAGAGAAGAATCAGCCAAAGATAAATCCCTCATAACCATTGAAGATTACATGGGCAATGGCGAGTCCGTTTTAATCGTGGATGACATAGAGGAACAGAGAGAGCTTGCGTCTGTTATGTTAAAAAAACTGGGTTATTCCGTTACATCAGTTTCCAGCGGAGAGGAAGCGGTAGAGTATATGAAAGACCATTCGGCGGATCTCTTGATTCTGGACATGATTATGAATCCCGGGATAGACGGACTTGAGACATACAAGAGAATTACCAAATTGCATCCCGGGCAGAAGGCCATCATTGCAAGCGGATTTTCCGAATCGGAACGTGTGAAACAGGCTCAAAAACTTGGTGCGGGAGAATACGTCAAGAAACCTTACCTGCTGAAAAAAATCGGGGCTGCCGTCAGAACTGAACTGGCCAAGCCCCGCGTTCCGGAAAACAAAGACTAGGAGGCTGTCCGAGAATGCCCTTTTCCCCAAACTCTGCGTTATACTCAAAAAATTATCCTCGGAATATCAATTATATGCCTGCGGTAATTTTTTTCGTATGCCTTGATTTTGGAAAAAATTGCTATTCTCGGACAACCTCCCGGGGGACCCCGTCATTCTTGCAAAATTCTCACGCAAAGACGCAAAGCACGCAAATAACAGCAAAAGAAAATCGTAGCGTCTTTGCGTGAAACAAAGACCGGT
>JAGGSD010000267.1 GCA_021159265.1 Syntrophobacterales bacterium
TGAGCGTTCGACGGTTCGACTGAGCTCGCCGAAGGCTGAGCTCACGCCGAAGCCATTTTTGCCTGTCTGCGCCTGCCTGTCGCATTTGCGACGCAGACAGGTGCAACGCACAGGCAGGCAAGAACATTACAACCAAGGAACTAATCCCCTAATCCTTTAATCCTAATAAGAGAACGGCCAGAGCCTGAAACTGGAACGAATGATCCGCCATACTTCGGCAAGACCTCTAGGTTCAAAAAGTATGAAAAGCACAATAGTCAGTCCAAATACCAGTTCCCGCAACGGAGCCAGAGTCAATCCTATTCCCTGTAATGCTCCCGTATCCATAAGAATATCGGTCAGCCACCGTAAAATTTCGTTTAACGAAACAATGAAGGTCGCTCCGAAGATAGAACCGGGAATGCTTCCCATTCCGCCTATTATCACCATGGCCAGATATTCAACAGACAACCCGAGGTTGAATGGCTCCGTCGTTATGCTGATCATATAATATGCCCAAAGCGCGCCGGCAAATCCGGCATAAAATGAACTGACACCAAAGGAAAGGAGTTTGTATCGGAATATTGGAATCCCCATCCCTTCAGCGGCACGATCATTGTCGCGAATTGCTATAAATGCCCTTCCGTACCGTGTACGCATAATATTTACAGCTATACAAGTCATCAGAATGAGTGAAGGATAAATTACGAAAAAAAAACCAGTATCACCCTCCAGTGAAAATCCAAATATGGCAGGCGTGGGTAGTACGATTCCCATCGTTCCCTTCGTCAGGCTTTCCCAGTGAACAAGAACATACTCAATAATAAACTGTCCGGCCAGTGTAGCAATGGTCAGGTAAAGACCCTTCAGTCTAACAGAGGGAATGCCGAAAATCATGCCAACCAGTGCGGTTATCAATCCGGCAGCAGGAACGGAAATCCAGAAAGGAAAATGTAACGATGTGGCAATAATTGCTCCGGCATATGCGCCTACACCGAAAAAAGCACCGTGGCCCAGAGATATTTGTCCGGTAAAACCAACGAGAATGTTAAGCCCGATTGCAGCTATCGCCGTAATACCGATAATATTGATAACATAAAGCAAGTAGGGACCCGAGATCGCAGGAACCAGAGCAAACAGTAGAAAAAGCCCTAAAAAAACGGCAGTTCTTCCGAAATCAGTTTCATAAATCGTAAGTTCCTGTTCATAACTTTCCCTGAAATTCCCACAGGGGTGAAAATGCAACTTTCTCGTTGTTTGTTTCTTATTTCTCATTGCCCGGTTCACACCCTTTCAATTTCCACAAGACCGAAAAGACCATAAGGCTTTATCATAAGTATAATAACAAGCACAATATAGGGTATAACATCCCGTAGAGATGTGGACAGATAACCGCCCGTAAAAGTCTCAATAATGCCGATTATCAGGCCCCCGATAATAGCGCCTCCTATACTGTCAAGCCCGCCTAGTATAACTACAGGAAAAACCTTAAGGCCTATTGAAGAAAGATCATGGACGTTAATACCGTTGATGATTCCCAGAACGATTCCACTCATTCCCGCCACAAGTGCTGCAATTGCCCACGACAACGCAAAAACCTTTCTCACGTTAACGCCTAACGAAAGAGAAGCCGTTTGATTGTCTGCAACGGATCTCATATAAATTCCATGGGAGGAAAATTTAAAGAAAAGGCCAAAAAGTGAAAGAAATATTAATCCGACGAGAATAGAAACAACATATACAGGTGGAATATTTATACCTCCCCAGTGAATAGAGAGATTAGACGGAAGAAAATCGGGATAAATGTACAAATTCCCCCCCCAGATAAGCAGCATTAGTCCTTTAAATACAGAGGCCAATCCTACGGTTAGCATAACTACATAAATAAGAGATTCCCCTATCAGCGGACGCAAAAAAAGACGCTCAATAACAAATCCTAAAATGAAGCTACCCAGTAATGTTACTAAAAAAGCAATGAATATGGGTAATTTGGCCCATGTCACAAGGGTGAGGAAAATGAATGCTCCCGCGGCTATTAATTCACCATGGGCAAAATTGAGTACGCTCGAAGATTTAAAAATCATCACAAACCCCATAGCTGCCAGGCCGTAAAGAAAACCGATGCTGATACCGTTTACCAAAAGCTGAATGAAAAAATCCATATTCACCCTCACCCCAAACCTCTCCCATCTAGGGAGAGGGAAGTTTTTTGACTTTCAAGTAACTCAAATCTGCAAATGTGTTGTAAGTAGTTCATGTTCTTTAA
>JAGGSD010000362.1 GCA_021159265.1 Syntrophobacterales bacterium
TTTCGTACTTTCGTGTTTTCGTGATAAAAATATATCTTGTTTGGTTCCGGCTTGTTCGGGTTAGGGATAATACATACAAGATATGTCTTGTATTGTATAGGAGTATTTTAAATGTTTGACAACGAAACCAATGATCAAATCGAACCGATTTCAGGGAAACAGATGTCAAAAGATGAGTTACTTAATTTTATCAGTGGTTTTCCTGGATTACTCTGGCGGATTGAGATGGTTAAAAACAGGATTGAATTCTTAAACAACTATCAAATTAAGTGTCTCGGATCAAAATCGGAGATGCTGATGAAAGATATAAACTTTAGTCGCCGAGTCATATTAGAGGAGGATTTTTACTTGTTCGAAGCTTTTGCGAGGAACATCAGAAATGGACATGGCGCAACAACTGTTTTCCGTATTAGGACCGAAGATGGCGGTATTCACTGGTTGAGGATTGTCGGCACAGTAGATCAACAAAATCCTCTTTACTACATGGGATGTACGTTAGAGATAACTGATACGGTTGCAATTGTCCAGACAATATCTGATAGGAATGCTGAGTTTCAGGCTATGATTGAACGGGCATATAACCCTGTTATACTCGTTGATCTTGTCACAAAATCAGTTATTGCTCCTAATGCAGCCGCAACTGATCTATTTGGATACAAACCAAGGGAATTTCACAAACTTGTCTTTTCCGATCTATACCACAAAAGTATTAACCATTATATTAACAGAATCTACGAAAAGGTTGTATGTGAAAAAAAATGGGAAGGCAAAATGATTTTTCACCGGAAAAACCACTCTATATTTTCCGGTGAGGTGGTAATGCACACTTTACCGCTTAAAGGTAGATGGATACTGAGGGTTTCTATTCATAATGTTAATTCGGAGAGGAGTTCGGAACGTAATTTAATCTCGATTGCCGAACTTGATACTGCAAGTAGTCTCAAACAGACTTTTTACAGTAAACTTATGGAAAAAGTTCAAAATTCAAATAATATTATTGAGATATTGCAAATCCTGCTCGACAATCAATATAGCAAACAGCAGTTTAGCTCCATTATGTTTTCCGATATTTACGCAAAGAAAAATAAAGTTGTAGTTTATACTGCCGGTGATGCTTTTAAGCCAATGAAGCAGGGAGAAACATTTCCTTATGAAGGAACGATTGCCGAAAATATTGAACGATTCAAATTGAATCATCTGATTGTTGAAAATACGTTTTCCAGCATCAAACCAATTGATTGGGCGTTGTTTATTCCCCATGGTGTACGCTCCTATTTCGCCAAGGCTTTTTACGAAAGAAAGGTAATGCGCACCGTTCTGATTCTTTGTTCATGCCAGCCCAACATGTTTTCAGAAGAACAGACTGATGACTATGCATTGCTCTATACCCCCTTTTTATGTGGTTTAAAGAACTGGCGCCAGGCGGAGAAAGAAAGAAAACGCAAGCAGCGATAAGTACCGGATAAGTGCTTAGTTGTAATATTCTTGAAAAACGGTAGACATGCATTTATATAATGAGTAAAAAACAAAAGGTTTTGGAAAAATTAATTGCTCTGATTAAGGCAGAAAAGTGGGAAATCGGTGACCGTCTTCCATCCGAACGGGAGCTGTCCAAAATTCTTAACACAAGCCGCAATACCCTGCGGAGCGTTATCTCCACACTGCAAGCCAGGAAAATGCTTAAAGTTCGCAAGGGAAGCGGTTCCTATCTGCTTTCGAAAAAGGACCCGTTCCAGGAATGGCAGGAAATTAATAAAGAAGGGTCGCAAACACACCTGGAAGATCAAATCGAAGCCCTGTATCTGCTCAAACCTTCTATTGTTGCTTTATCAGCTAGAAAAATCGATGACGGAACGATTAAAAAACTTGAGCAATGCGTAGTCAGGCTCAGCAAAACAATTATGACCACAGATATAGACAGCATAATAAGGGAAAAAGCGGAATTTAGCCGGATTATCGCCAGTAGCGCGGAGAATCAAATAATGATGTTAATGATGAAACATCTTAGATTAGCTGATAATATTATTTATCAACTTCTTATCCGGCTGACTGATGAAGAGAGAGAGCGACTCTTTGCAAGTTATGTGGATATATTGAATGCCATTAAAAATCATGATGCCGGCTTGGCAAAAGATTTGATGAAAAAGAAAATATTATGGTTGCGCGAAAGGTTGACAATTTGTTTTGGCATTGAAATGCCTGAAGCTGAAGCTATTAGGGGAACAATCCAAGAAGATAAAAA
>JAGGSD010000138.1 GCA_021159265.1 Syntrophobacterales bacterium
TTACATATCTTAAACTAACTTTCCCTATACAAGGGAGAGGGAGTTTTTTGACTTTCAAGGAAGTCATTTTGATAAAAGTGGCTTAACACATTGTTATTATATGACATTACGTGAATTGTACCCATTTCAACAGAGGGTCTGATTTCCTTCTCATTACAATGCCGTAAAACGGCATAGCGGAGCTTTTTACGAGTGCATCAAAGGTAAAAGGCTCAAGGCTTTCCCTTGATCCTTGAACCTTACTTGTTTCCCTTTGTGGAGGTTGAGCTCAGCAATGTAACTCTCGGTTGTCCTGTTACCGGATTTTCGTCAACGAGGACATCCGTTTCATAAACCTCTTTAATATTGGTTTTGGTAATCACTTCGCCGGGAGTCCCGATGCAGTGAATAATTCCTTCATTCAAAAGCATAACCCTGTCGCAGAAAAGAGACGCCAGGTTTATATCATGAGTAACAGCAATGACAGTCAGTTCCTTTTCTTTGTTCAGGTTTTTTATTAAATCAAAGAAGGCTATCTGGTGTTTAATATCGAGAAAAGCCGTGGACTCATCAAGAAGGATTATCTGTGGCTGCTGGGCCAGAGCCCTTGCTATAAGCACTCTCTGTCTTTCGCCGCCGCTTAACTCATTGATGCTCCTGGCAGCGAATGGAAGGATATCTGTCATTTCCATTGCCTTATGGACTATTTCAAAATCTGTCTTTCCTTCAAACCTCAGCCTGCCGAGGTGAGGAGCCCTGCCCATCAAGACGACTTCCTGGACGGTAAAAGAAAAAATCATAGGGGAATCCTGTGGAACTACCGCTATAATTTTTGCTATATCGTATCGCTTGATTTTCCTGATGTTTATTCCGTTGATCGAGGTAAATCCCCGCTGTGGCATGGACATTCCATCGATAATCTTGAGAAGCGTGGTTTTACCCGACCCGTTTGGTCCTATAATTCCTAAAAATTCCCCTTCGCGGGTTTCGAAAGAAAGATTCTTCAGAACCCAGTCGCCGTCATATCTGAACCGGATGCTTTCCGCTTTTACAATGGCCATGAATCAGGCAGACCTCCTTCGGAGGAGATAAATAAAGTATGGAGCGCCGCAAATGGCGGTAACAACTCCTACCGGCAATTCACTGTATGGAATCACTGTTCTGGCAATCGTATCGGCCACAACAAGAAACGATGCCCCGAAAAGAAAAGAAGCGGGCAGTAGCAGCCTGTGATCAGGGCCTATGACCATTCTCATAATGTGCGGTATAATAAGTCCAACGAATCCTATAATTCCGCTGAATGCCACAGCCAGACCGGTTATAAGAGACCCGGCAAGAAAGAGAACAATTTTTGTCCTTTCCACGTTCACGCCTAACTGCATGGCCGTTTCCTCACCGGTTACGATTAGATTTAATGGCCTTGCATGCGAATAAATAACAACAAACCCGAGCAGCAAAAGGACACTCACAAACAGGATCTTAACCCACGTAGCGAGGCTTAAATCACCCATTAACCAGAATGTAATGTTGTGCAGGTCTGTATTCGTGCTGATAGAAATTAAAAACATAATAATGGCGGAAAAGAACGCATTGACGATAACGCCTGCCAGGAGAAGGGTGTTGGAATGAAGCTCTTTGTCCGACCTCCCTATCAGAAAAACAAGGACTACTGTAAAGGCTGCACCCAGAAAAGCCAGACCGGGAACGCCGAATGGAACGGCGCCTAACCCGGCGATAATGCCGATAATGGCGCCAACTGCCGAGCCGCTGGAAATTCCGAGAATAAAGGGGTCCGCCAGGGGATTGCGAAGAAGCGCCTGAAAGATAACGCCGGCAACGGAAAGGGACGCCCCGATAAGACCGGCGAAGATAACTCGCGGCAGGCGGATGGAAAAAATAATAGTTTTTTCCGATGGTGTTAACCCGGTGTAACCTTCTTGCCATCCATAGAGGATTCCCTTCAGCGCCTGACCGGTACCGATATTGGCCGGACCGATTAAGATAGACATAATTGCCACGGCGATAAAAGCCAGCATAAGCAAAATGCAGATTTTAATCACTCTGGTAAGCGTTACAATTTTGTAAGACATCTTCTCTTTTCTACCGTCCGGAAGTTTTCACCACCTGCAAAAAGCAAAAGCGCAGATTATCAACCAATGTTGATGCTTTCGTAAAAAGTCACAAAAACACTCTTTTGTCATTCTGAGCGATAGCGAAGAATCTGATATCATTGAGAT
>JAGGSD010000333.1 GCA_021159265.1 Syntrophobacterales bacterium
CATTTCGGAAAAGGGTCTGATTTCCTTCTCATTATAATGCCGTAAAACGGCATAGCGGGGCTTTTTACGAGACCATCAAAATTAAAGGAATTACAGAATCTGGCAACTTTTAGTGTCGAAACGCATTTATCCTATTTAATGCTTAAAAACCGTATTGTTACAGTCATTTCATACCCAGTGAACGGTTAGAATAAAAGATATTGTTGTAAAAAATAATATTCCTATCGTTGAAAACAAACCGCTGGCACAAGTATTGGATAAGACAGTTGATGCGGATGAATTGATTCCGGTAAATTTGCACAAGGCAGTTGCTGAAGTTCTGATATATGTTTACGGCTTAAAAGCAAAGAGATTATCGCCTCAGTAATGGCATTTACTGCTCATATGGTGTTTAAAAAATCAGAAGAGGTTGAAGAAAAAACGGAAGAGGTGATTTCGTGGATCAAGCTGGAGTACTAAGAAAAATAAAAAGGGATAATAAGGATATTTATGCGATTAATCCGCCGGTCAAACGGAAAAAAAGGAATAGTGATGTGCGGGTTATTGCTGTAACAAGCGGCAAGGGCGGGGTTGGTAAAACAAATATAGCAGCAAATCTTGCATATATTCTTTCCAAATGGGGAAAGAGGGTTTTGCTTCTTGATGCAGATGCAGGATTGGCCAATGTGGATGTGATTTTGGGAATTACCCCTCAACACAACATGAGCCATATTCTTCATGGCGAAAAAACCTTGTCCGAAGTGATCATACATGGTCCGGGTGGCATGAAGATTTTGCCGGCAGCTTCAGGAATTCAGGAAATGACTGAATTATCGCGAGGGCATAAGCTCACACTGATAGAGGAATTGGACGATCTCAATGAAAACCTCGACTTTATGTTTGTTGATACAGGTGCGGGAATAGCAGGAAATGTTATGTATTTTAATATGCTGGCCAAGGAAATTATTGTTGTTGTCTCTCCTGAACCGACTTCACTTACTGATGGTTATGCCCTCATCAAGATTCTGCATCAAGGTTATGGGGCAAAACGTTTTATGATACTTGTCAATATGGCTAATAATTCAGGTGAGGCTGTAAATGTTTACAAAAGATTGAGCAAAACGGCAAATGATTTTCTTAATGTTTCTATTGAGTACATCGGGTATGTTCCGTGTGACACAAGCGTCCAGAAATCCGTTAGGCAACAGAGCCTGCTCTCAGAGATATTCCCATCTTCAAAGGCAGGAAGACAATTCTTTTTAATTGCCGAAAAGTTATGCATGAAGCAGGTAGAAGAGTCTGAAAAAGGAATGATGAAATTCTTCGGCAATGTTTTCGTTGATAGAAATGACTGAAAAACAGAAACGTGATGAACGAATAATGAAATATGCCCCTCTCGTCAAGAATATTGTGGAGAGGATTGCCTTAAAGCTGCCAAGCCATGTTGACAAGGAAGATCTAATCAACGTTGGTGTGATAGGACTAATGTCTGCTTTAGAGAAGTATGATGAAAGAAGAAACGTCAGGTTTGAAACTTATGCCCGGTTCAGAATTAGAGGCGCTATATTAGATGAGTTGAGATCAAGGGATATCGTTTCCAGATCCGCAAGAACCAAAAACGCGAAACTTGAAAGTGCGTACGCAACATTACAAAAAAAGTTAGGAAGATTGCCTACAGAAGAAGATGTATCCGATTATCTCGATATATCGCTTGAAGAATATCATGATCTCCTTGACGAAGCAAAAGGTATATCCATACTGAATACTGATGATCTGCCACCTGATTATTGTGAAAAGTATGCACGATGTGATGTGTTAGAAAAGATTGAACAAGGAAACCCCCTCTCTCTCATTACTCGTCATGAACTGAAAGAAAATTTAAAGAATGCGATAGATTCCTTACCCGGAAAAGAAAGACTGGTTTTATCATTATATTATTATGAAGAACTGACATTGAAAGAAATCGGGCGGATCATGGAATTGACAGAGTCAAGGATTTGTCAGATCCATTCACAGTCAATATTGAAATTACGGGGAATCTTAAGAGTATTGAAAGATAATGGGTCTTTATAGAAGGACGCAAAGAAAACTGTACCTGATCGAGGAACGGGAATCCAGTGTTTTTAAGTAGTTATGCGCTTCTGGATTCCTGCCTACGCGTGGATAACAGACTTTCAAGGAAGTCATTTTGATAAAAGTGGCTTAACACATTGTTATTATATGA
>JAGGSD010000280.1 GCA_021159265.1 Syntrophobacterales bacterium
TGTAAAAGTTACTTTCCATTATAATGCCGCTAAACGGCATAATGGAGCTTTTTAGTCTTAATTCCTAGTCTTTAGCCTTTTGCCTTTGCGGCTTTGCCGCATTAAATAAAGACCCTGAAAAACCAGTTGAAAGCGAGATGTTATGGAAAAAACTTTTTATATCACGACACCTATCTATTATGTCAATGCATTACCGCATATCGGTCATGCCTATACGACCATAGTAGCCGATGTAATGGCAAGGTTCTATCGTATGTCCGGGTACAAGACATACTTTCTTACAGGTACCGACGAACACGGTGATAAAGTAGCCGAAGCCGCCGGGAACGCAAATATAACCCCAAAAGAGTATGCAGACAAAATCAGCTCTCAATTCAGGGAACTGTGGCCCAAGCTTTCCATAACAAATGATTATTTTATAAGGACAACAGACGCAAATCATGTAGAAACAGTCAGATCAATCCTCCAGAAGGTATATGATTCGGGTGATATTTATTTTGGGAGTTACGAGGGATTTTATTGTGTCGGGTGTGAACGTTTCTACCGGGAAAACGAGCTGGAAAATGGCAGGTGTCCCGACCATCACACGATTCCTCAGTACAGAAAAGAAAGTAATTATTTCTTTAAAATGAGTAAGTATCAGGACTGGTTGATTCAGTACATAAAGGATACCCCGGATTTTATCAGACCTGAACGTTACAGAAATGAGGTGCTGGCCTTTTTGCGTGAACCTCTTGAGGATCTTTGTATTTCAAGGCCGAAGACAAGACTTACCTGGGGTATTACACTTCCTTTTGATGAAGAGTATGTCACGTATGTCTGGTTTGACGCGCTTATCAACTATCTTACGGGGATTGGCTATCCGAAAGGTAAAAACTATGAAACATTCTGGCCTGTTTGTGAACATCTGATAGCAAAAGATATCCTCAAACCTCACGGAATTTACTGGCCCACTATGTTAAGGGCTGCGGGAATAAATACATTCAAACATTTAAATGTTCATGGCTACTGGAACATCGAAGAAAGCAAGATGTCAAAAAGCAGGGGAACCGTTGTAAGTCCCCTGGATCTGAAGGACAAATACGGGCTGGACGCATTCAGATATTTCCTTTTACGGGAGATGGTGTTTGGTCTTGACGCAAACTTCAGCGAGGAGAATTTTGTGCAGAGAACAAACTCCGATCTGGCTAACGATCTGGGAAACCTTGCCAGCAGAGCGCTCACCATGGCAATCAGGTACTGTGATGGAAAAGTTCCCCAGGCCGGCGTTCAGACTGAAGAAGACGCTGCGCTCATAAAAAGGGCGGAAAACCTGTTCTCTGAAGTGGAAAGTTCTTTCCGCACATTGTCTTTCCATAAGTATCTCATTTCCGTCTGGGATTTCATCAGCATGACTAACAAATATATTGTGGCACAGGAACCCTGGATCCTGGCGAAAGATCCCTCCGCCGGAGAAAGACTGAGGGCGGTTATATATAATACTCTGGAGGCTCTCCGCATAGCTGCTGTTCTTATATCTCCCGTTATGCCGGATAGTTCGAAGGAGCTCATGAGCCGTTTAGGGATAGAAGATATATCCTCACAGAATTTTGATAGCATAGAAAAATGGGGCGGTCTGCCTTCCGGTAATACCTTAACACGCGGTAATGCGCTGTTCCCTCGTATCAAATACGAAAAAGAAGAAACGCCAGGGGTGAAAAAGCTTATCAATAATATAAAAGAGGAAATATCCTTTGAAGATTTCGAAAAGGTAGATATCAGAGTGGCCCGTGTTATTGAGGCAGAGGCGGTTTCAACATCAAACAAACTGTTAAAGTTAAAAATTGACATCGGTGAGGAAAGAACCATTGTTGCCGGTGTGGGAAAAGATTACAAACCCGATGATTTGATCGGGAAACAGATAGCCGTCGTGGTAAACCTGAAACCGACAAAATTGATGGGAATTGAGTCTCAAGGTATGCTTTTGGCGACAGACAAAAAGAAAGGCCTTACCCTGGTATCTTTTGATGAAAAAGCAAAGGTGGGAGCAACAGTGAGATAAATCTTTCGTGACTACTCAGGTTTACGGTTCAAAGTTCGAGACCTTTGCATAACGTTCCCTTTTGCCCAATTTCTGTGCCTGCCTGTGCGTTGCACGCAGACAGGTCAGGCTCAAATTTTAATCCTCGAAATATCCAATATATTCCTGTGGTTAAAATC
>JAGGSD010000189.1 GCA_021159265.1 Syntrophobacterales bacterium
TGGATTTGATCTTCCAGGTCTTTGGAGCTGACCCGTTTTCCGTCCACTATGCCGTGTAATTCATACATGAAACTAATCCTTAGATGGTTTCGTAAGTTGGTCTTCCTGATTGTTCGATTTTTTCTCACGGAGACACAGAGACACTGAGAATTTTATATTTTTCCATCTCATTTATCTCTGTGACTTTGGTGCGCCAGGCAAAGCCTGGCCAATCTTGTACCTTGAAAAGTAGGTACTATGTTAATTGCTTGTTCAACATATAGCAGAGTGGGCGGATCCCGGAGTAATCTTGGTTTCCGAAGCCCCGCCGAGCGAACCCGCGAGCCGTAATGCAAATGAACTCGATTCGGCCTCGTTACACAAGTGGAGAGTGACCAACCCGCCGGAGAGTGGTGAAGTCCGTAGCCAATGGTGAAGCAACAAGCACACGCAACTATTGGGCCTCCCGGGGTGATTGGAGACAGCGCGTGGGGAAAGATTGGTCGAGGAACCTGGGAGACCCGGTTTGGTGGTTCTTTTGAGCCAACACGGAATGGGAATACATAACCATCCTGTGGCCATGCCGGGAGTCGGAGGGGCTCATAGTAGCTGAGAAATCTTGGAAACAAGGTGGAGCCAAGGAGCCCTACTGAAGGAATGTTTTTGTAAGAGAAGAGGAATACCGATTGGCTAAGCCTACTACGGAGATAGCGACAAGTATGTCGCCAGCCCTTTCTTCTTTGAGACGAAAACTGGGCCAAAAGGCCAAGCAGGAACCGAAGTTTCGCTTCTATTCTTTGTATGACAAGATTAGTCGCAAAGATACTCTGGAGGCGGCTTGGGGCCGGGTGTACAAGAATAACGGTGCCCCGGGAATGGATGGTGTATCCTTTGAGATGATAGTGACGGCGGAGGGAGGAGTGCAAGGTTTTCTGCAGGAAATCAAGCAGTCCTTGGATTCCCGAACTTACAAGCCAACACCAGTACGTCGTAAACTGATACCAAAAGCCAACGGCAAGATGCGCCCGCTGGGCATTCCTACAATAAGGGATCGAGTGGTGCAAATGGCGGTTCTGTTGATTCTGGAACCAATTTTTGAAGAAGATTTTGAAGATTGTTCCTATGGGTTCAGACCCGGACGCTCTGCTCATCAGGCCCTGTCTGAGATCAGGGGCCATCTGCAAGCAGGTTTTTGCGCCGTGTATGACGCCGATCTTAAGGGGTATTTTGACTCGATTCCGCATGACAAGCTGATGGCTTGTGTGCAAATGCGAGTCAGTGACAGGCATGTATTGAAGCTGATTCGTATGTGGCTTGAAGTTCCAGTTGTCGATCCCGATAAAGGGCAAAGTGGAGGCGCAAGTGAGCGTCCCACGAAAGGTACGCCTCAAGGTGGAGTTATTTCTCCCTTGTTGGCGACGAACATCTATCTGCATTGGTTTGATAAGGTGTTTCACCGCCCCCAAGGGCCGGGCCAGTGGGCTAATGCCAAACTGGTTCGTCACGCCGATGACTATGTAGTCATGGCGCGCTATATTGACGAACGGATTACAGGCTGGATTGAGGCGAAGATCGAAGGTTGGCTGGGTTTGGAGATTAACCGGGAAAAGACTCGATCTGTAAATCTTAAGGAAGAAGGCGCAAGCCTTGATTTTCTGGGTTATACATTTCGATATGATCGTGATCTTTATGGTGGCGATAACCGGTATCTGAACATGTTTCCCTCTAAGAAGGCTCTGGCCCGAGAGAGAGAAAAGCTGCGCGAGATGACAAGTTCGAAAATGTGTTTCAAGCCAATTCCAAAACTTGTTGAAGAGATCAATAGGCATTTGGCCGGCTGGAGCAATTATTTTGGACAGGGATATCCCCGCAAAGCATTCCGTGATACGAATAAATATGTCCGGGAGCGTTTGTATAGACATCTCAGAAGGCGCAGTCAGCGACCTTGGCATCCACCCCAAGGGGTGACCAGCTATAACTATTTCAAACGATTGGGTTTGATTTATCTGTAGCATAACTTTGGTACATGTGCATGCCTGAGGCAAGAGCCTTCAGGAAAGCCGGATGCGGGAAATCCGCACGTCCGGTTTGAGGAGGGGGAGGGGACTTCCCTCCCTACTCTACTGTCTCCGTGAGAAAAGACAATCAGGTAACCAGGACGACAAAAAAAAGAGTTCATTTTTTACTATTGCATTACGGTTGGTCATTTTTAGAGTTAG
>JAGGSD010000087.1 GCA_021159265.1 Syntrophobacterales bacterium
TCAATGTATTCCTGTGGTTAAATTTTTCGTCTTCCTTGAACTTGAACGAAATTAAACATTTTGCAAAGGTCTCAAAAAAGCACGGGGTTCTATTCATCTCCATCATCACATTCCTCATCATCGTCGTAATGGGCTTCCTGCGATTCCGGAGGGACTTCCGCCTCAATGGAACGGGTGATTCCCCTTGCCAGAATGATAGAAATGAGAAAGAGAATAATAACGGAGGCAACAATGATTATAATGATCGTTGTCATCCATGCGGTCGCTTCCTTTTCTATATTTTGGGATGTTTTCATCGCCGTTTCATTGAACTTTTCCACATCCACTTCCATCCCAACCCAGCCGAATCCCGCAGGCTCGGGATAGCTCTTGCAGTAAAATTCTATCGGGGCATAGGCCGTAAATTTAGTATGACCTGCGAATTTAGAGATTTTGCTTCCTGAGTGTCCGGCAGCCGCATCCCTGGCAATCTCCGGCAGGACGGGATCCATAAAACCGAGGAGATTAAGATTCAGGACACCCTCTCCCTTTTTGGTCATTTCGTCTAAGGTTTTCTCTGTAACAGGCGGAACCGGTGTCCCATTCCTGTAAAGACCGGCTATATGGTAATCATTTGGATGGGAGATCACAAACCCCCTGTTGTCAACCATATAGGCGTAGTCTCCCGTCGATACATCCGCCTCTAAAACATAACCGGCTCTGGTCGGTATGATATTATCCGTAAATTTTGCAACGTGCCTCGCATCAAGGGCAAGGGTGATAATTCCCGTAAACCCATTTTTGTCAAAAAGTGGTGTAGCCATGCGAATGATTCCTGTGAACCTCTTCCCCTTTTCAAACTCAGATCTGTTCACATACCAGCCTGTAACATGGGACATATAGACATCGCCCTTGGCAAGATTCTTCGTCTTTGAAAAGTAATCTTCTGATTTGTAAGTGGTATTTGCCGGATCACCGACATTGAGATTCAGCAACCCCGCCTTCGGAACAACCTCTCCACCTACAATCTTGATAATTTCATTTCCCGCCCTGTCTACGAGAGACATCTCCGTGTATAACGGCGCGAGGATCTTGACAATCTTGCCTTCTTTCTTTATCCAGAGGGGCTGTTTGTTTTTATTCGTAAATTCCTTGTATGCCGTCTCTGTTGTGGGGAGAATCGTTGCGATCAACATGTCTCTCTCCCTTTCCCGCAAAAAATCGGCGGCCTTATCGGCTACATGAACGGCACGCAGCTTGATTTCATCCTTGAGCTTTTCGTCCAGTACAACAGTCGCCCGTTTCCTTGCCGTGTCCCCTAATTCAAAAATGCCTCTTGTAATCAGAAAGGCCACCAGAAGCAAGGGGATTACGATAAGGAGGAAGAATACCTTTGATGCAGTAAAAAACTGCTTATCTTTTTTAATTTCTGCCATTATCATTCCCCCTAACTGTAGTTAGTTTTTGAGATTTATTTATTTGATGCTATCCCAAAAAATAGCTTACGTAAGGGTTCGCATAGAGAAGAACAAGCGAAATAACCAGGGCATAAATGGCGATTGATTCCGCCATGGCCATACCAACCAGCATGGTCATCATGATCTTTCCCTGAGCTCCGGGGTTTCTTCCAACCGCTCCGGATGCTGCATTACCAATATTACCTATTCCTAACCCCACACCAAGAGCTGCCACACCAATAGAAAAGGCTGCCGCAATCATGGCGCCTACGGAAAAGAGAACCTTTACGTAAGCGCCCTCCGACGGAATGGTCTCCACGGCAAATACAACCGGCGAAGATAACAGGACAACCGCTATTGTTGTAATCAGAAATAATAACACTTTTACAGATTTTCGTAACATCTTTTTTTCTCCTTTCATGATCAATTTGTAATTTTACAGTTTCCGAGGAATTTTCCTGAAACTACTGACCGTATAGCAACAGACATGCCACACACGCTGCAGAAACCGAGTTTAACGTTAACATCATACAACCACTTGTTTATTTTCTCAACTGAAATATCATCAATGACAGCATTTTATGCCATACCGTTTAACATTCTGTTAAATCCACACCATTAATTTAACGAAAAGTAAAATATGAAGACCGATGCGGCAAAGCCGCAAATCCGAAGTTCGAATATCGTTCGACTGAGCGTTCGACGGTTCGACTGAGTTCGCCGAAGTCTGAGCTCGTCGAAGTCAAACAACAAATTTT
>JAGGSD010000203.1 GCA_021159265.1 Syntrophobacterales bacterium
ATCCTTTGCTCTTCAGTCAATTCAAAATCCATTTTCTTTCTCCTTTGAAAAGTTTAAAATTAAAGCAACACATTTTTTGACATACTCGCAAAAAGTCAAAAATACCCCCTCTCTCTTGATAAAAGAGGATTGGGGTGGGGTGAATACGACGCCATTTCGTACACTTACGCCCCTCCCCTTGTCCCATCTTACCCTCCCGCCAAGGAAGGGGAATCTGACTTTTTACGACTGCCCCACTTTCTGACTCTGTAACCACTTATCGCTTAAACTTAAACCTTCTTAGCAATTTCGTCACGCAAAACGTATTTAAGCACTTTTCCCGTTGGCGTCCTGGGTAACTGCTCTATAATTTCTATACGCTCCGGCCATTTGTACTTGGCCACCTTTTCCTGTTCCATAAATGCCTGTACCTCTTCAAGGGTCAAACTCTTTTCCCCGGGCTTAAGTTCAACATAAGCGCAGCATTTCTCGCCCAATCTCTCATCAGGCATTCCCACTATCGCCACGTTGAGGACTTTGGGGTGTTTATACAAAATAAACTCGACTTCCTCCGCACTAATATTCATACCGCCACGAATAACAATATCTTTAAGGCGGGTAACAAAATGGTAGAAACCGTCCTCATCAAAGAAACATGCATCACCTGTATGGTAGAAGCCTTCATCATCCCACTTCTCCGCATTCAGCTCCGGGCGCTTGTAATAACCTGAAATTATGAAAGGAGCTTTCTGACAATATTCACCAACAACACCAACACCAACTCGGTTGTTATTTTCATCCACAATTTTTACTTCACTGTACAACTGTTGAAGGCCTATGGTTGTAGATACCAACTCCGGTTCGATGCCAACTTCGGTAACATTCAAATGCCCTTCATTGGAGCCAAAACCGTTCCACACCAAACAACTAAATTTTTCCATTATTTGATTTATCACCACTGTCGGGCACGGTGCTCCACCACTTCCAACTATTCTCAAAGAGCTTAAATCATAATTATCCAAATCTGGATAATTAAGAAGTGCAACATGCATCGCTGGAACTCCAGGATACAATGTAACCTTTTCTTTATCTATTGTCTGGGCCATAGTCGCCGGGTTAAAGCCATCTAATAAAATTAACGTGCCTCCAACCATCGCCATTGACAGAACCCCTACACTTTGACCAAACAGATTAATCCATGGAAGAGCCATCGCAACTTTATCATGTATATTTTCCGTAAGGTGATCCAGGAATGCAGATCTCTCAAACATCTTCCAATGATTGTGTGTTCTGGGACAACCCTTGGGATCCGCTTCCGTTCCTGATGTGTAGCACATGGTCAGAACGTCATTTGCATCTATCCGGCAATTCTTGTCCAGATAGTCCGTCGGATATTTTTCTTCTAATTTGTTCTCCCACATTTTTTGAAAAGAAAGTGTTTCCCCGGGTAGGTCATCTCCCATCAGGATGATGTGCTTAAGACAGGAATTTTGTGACTGGAGTGACTTTGCATAATCAGCATAATTAAACTTGCCGTATTCTTTAGCCATAATGACCGCTGGCGCTTCTGTTTGCCTGATGACGTAATTCAACTCATGTTCCCTCCATTGCATGGCGAGAGGAACTATACAGGCGCCTATTCTTGCCAAAGCCATCTCGGTAATAATGGCTTCTACACAGTTTGGAATCTGGGTTACTACAAGATCATCCCTTTTGATGCCCAATTCCAGGAAATTAAGGGCCATTCTGTCCATCATGGTCCTGTACTGAGACCAAGTGAGGCGCGTGTTCGGATCGATCAATGCCTCCTTATCGGGAAAGGCCTGTGCCCATCTTTTAACATAATCACAGAAAGTCCACTTGTCCCAAAAACCCAACCTTGTGTACTCTTCAATCTGTTGTTCCGTAACATTACTTTCAATAGCCATATCTTCATTACCTCCTTTTTTTAAGTTTTCAAAAAGTAAACTTGTCCCGCACCCCATAAATTACTTCTATTTCCGATTGCTTATCACCACCTCCCCTCTTTAATTAGCGCCCCCTTTTTACTTGCTCAGTTTTTACGCTTACAACTTTTAGCAATTTTGTCACGCAAAATATAAAGGTAACCATTTCTACCCCAAAGTATTGAAACTTTTTCTCTAACAAAACGCGACTATTTATGCCGATAGCTATAGGGTAGATATTCTCTGCCGAAGAGCTCACGCATCG
>JAGGSD010000215.1 GCA_021159265.1 Syntrophobacterales bacterium
TGCTCCTTCTAATAACCAAAATATCAATATCTTTTTTTAGGCGGTGGATTTGGGATATATTTTACTGATTGACAAAAGGTATAAAAATAGTATAATAGTTATCCTGTAATGGATTTTGAATTCGATAGTCACAAAAGCGAAGTGAATAAGAGAAAGCATGGGATCGATTTTATTGAAGCCCAAATGTTATGGGATGATCCTGACTGGATTGAAGCCCCCGCAAGAACTACTGATGAACCAAGGTTTTTAGTGATTGGTAAAATCGCCGATACATGCTGGTCGGGAATTATCACCTATCGTAACAACAAAATCAGGATTATTTCAGTGCGGCAATCCCGTAGGGAGGAAGTAAAAATCTATGAAAGCTAAAGAACTGGACAGAAAATTTGACGAGGGCAAAGACATTTCGGAATTTCTTGATTTATCACAAGCAAGAAGAGCCAATCAGGAGCAGAAAAGGGTCAATGTGGATTTTCCGGTATGGATGATCCATCTTTTGGACCGGGAAGCGAAACGCCTTGGCGTACCTCGACAATCTATTATTAAGATTTGGATAGCTGAAAGATTACAAAGGGCATCGGCCCGAAATTGAGCAGTTACAAATCAGGAATTAATGATCTTCATTCTTTTATATCCAGTTTTTCAAGCCTGTAAAGAAAGGAATCATAACTCACATTGAGATACCGTGCTGCCTTCGTCTTTGAATAATTGGCCTTCTTCAATGCCTTCTCAATGAAAAGTTTTTCGATTCTTTTCATTTCATCATTCAGGCTAATCCCTTCCTCACCAAAATCAACATCAGGAACAGATTCTGAGTCAGGGTCACCCTTATCAGACATGACAAGGCTTTCAGGTAAAATGATATTCCCCGTCTCCAGGGCAACGCTCCTCTCAACAATGTTTTGCAGTTCTCTCACGTTACCCGGAAAAGGATATTCCATAAGGAGTTGAAGCGCATAGGGCGATATTTTTTTGACCTCTTTTCCAAATTCTTTCGAATACTCTTCTATGAAATATTCTGTCAGTAAAGGAATATCTTCTTTTCTGTCTCTTAAAGGGGGAATCTTTATGGGAATAACGTTCAACCTGTAATAGAGGTCTTCTCTGAATTCTCCGCTTTTTACCTTTTCTTCGAGATTCTGGTTTGTAGCGGATATGATCCTCACATCCACCTTAATATCTTCCGAACTCCCCAGCCTTCTGAAGGTCTTCTCCTGAACCACCCTGAGAAGCTTCACCTGAAGAAGCGGGTACAATTCGCCAATCTCATCAAGGAATATAGTCCCCCCGTTTGCAACTTCAAACAGACCCGGCTTGTCCGTATAAGCGCCGCTGAAGGACCCTTTTATGTAACCGAAGAATTCACTTTCCAGGAGATTTTCAGGAATGCCGCCGCAATTTATCACGACGAAAGGTTTGTTTTTCCTCGGACTATTTTCATGGATTGCCTTTGAAACCAGCTCTTTACCCGTACCGCTCTCACCGAGGATCAAAACATTGGCGGACGTATCCGCCACTTTTTTGACTAGGGAATAAACATTCATCATGCCCCTGCTCTTCCCTATCATTTTTTCGAATGATACCGCGTCTTCCACACCCTTCATAAAAAGGACATTTTCCTCGTTAATTCCCTTTTTGCCGAGGGCATCTTTTACCGTGGATTTGAGATCCTCCACGTCAAAATTCTTCTCCAGATAGTCAAATGCGCCCTCCTTCATTGCCGCAACCGCCGTCTCTCCTGAAGCATAGCCGGTAATCAATATGACCATCGTCTCCGGAGAAATCTCCTTGATCGCTTTCAGAAGGTCGATCCCGTCAATCCGCGGCATTTTGAGATCCGTAATAACCAGATCAAATTTCCTTTTCCCGCACAGACTTAACGCTTCTTTTCCCCCGGACGCTGTTTTTACTTTATATCCCTCCCTGGTCAGCATAATTCCGAGAAATTCTCTCATGCCCTGATCGTCATCAACAACGAGAATTTTTGCCATTTAAGAACCCCCTTTAAAAGATGAACGTCCAACATCGAATAAAAAAACAATCAGCCAGTACTGATGGTACCCGTAAAAAGTCACAAAAACACTCTTTTGCCATTCTGAGCGATAGCGAAGAATCTGATATCATTGAGATCTTTTGTCGCTCCGCTCCTCAGAATGACACTGCGTGGGCTTTCAAGTAACTCGTTTG
>JAGGSD010000288.1 GCA_021159265.1 Syntrophobacterales bacterium
TGTCCAGTGAAATCAACAAGTTATATTAAATTCGCCCAAACGAGTTACTTGAAAGGAAAAATAAGAAAGGAACATCGGTTATGCCCGAAAGGATACTGGTTGTCGATGACGAAAAAGATCTCGTTGACCTGGTTTCGTATAATCTCGAAAAAGAGGGATTTGCTGTTTTGAAAGCCTATGATGGAGAGAAAGCTCTGCAAATAGTAAAGGCACGGAATGTTGACCTGATGATTCTCGACCTTATGCTTCCCGGAATTCAGGGGATGGAGGTTTGTAAACTAATAAGAAAAGATCCTGTAAATGCGGCGCTGCCTGTCATCATGCTCACCGCCAAAGGTGAAGAAATTGATAAAATTCTGGGGCTCGAAATGGGCGCTGATGACTATATTGCCAAACCCTTCAGTGTGAGGGAATTATTAGCAAGGGTTCACGCCCTGCTCCGGAGGTCTGATTTACAAAAAGAGACAAATAAAAAGGAAATATTCGCATTTAGAGAACTTAACATTGACTTCAGTTCCCACGCGGTCACCGTAAATAAAAAAAGAGTTGACCTCAGCCCCACAGAGTTCAAGCTTTTGAAGTTTCTCTGCCGGCATCCGGGGAGGGTTTACACGAGAGACCAGCTTTTGGATTATGTTTGGGGAGACGAGGCTTTTGTTGAGCCCCGGACCGTGGATGTCCATATCAAACGTCTGAGAGCTCAAATAGAAAAGAATTTACCAAAACCGCAATATATTCTTACCGTAAGAGGAGTGGGATACAAGTTCACGGATATCGGTTAGACCTTCTTGTTTTCATCAAAATTTCACAGACCCGTCACAGAAATGTAACAATCATTTGTTATTCTCATCCTGAAGCATTTTCCCTTACCCTTATATGTTACATGCCATAACATAGGTTACCCTGAGCGATGATTTCCTGTATGATAATTCTCTTTCAATAAAGCAAAGAAGGAGGTTATCGATGGAAAAGGAACTCCGGAAAAAAGCAGTATTACGTCATGTCGTAGGAGGAGAAGAACCCAAAAGGATATATACAGAGATTAATCGTTCAAAAAGTGGCTTTTCAAATGGCTGAAAAGATATAAAACAGGAAACGAAGATTGGTACAAAGACAGATCCAGGGCACCGTTGACAAAACCGAATGAGACGCACAAGGGAAAAAAGGAATTCATAGTTTCTGTCAGGAAGCGATTGGAATCGGAACAATTTGTTCAGATCGGTGTATCTGCAATCAAGTGGGAGCTGACAAAGCTGAGCATAGATTTCCCCTCTGACAGAACGATAAACCGAATCTTAAAGCGGGAAGGTCTCGTTAAAAAAAACTGTATATGTTCCCAAAGGTGTTGAGTATCCGTACTTTAGAGAGGCGCTTGGTTGCAACAACATTCATCAGATGGACTTTGTCGGGCCACGTTACATTAAAGGAAACGGCAAGTTCTATTCCTTGAATATTATTGATCTTTACAGCCACAATGTATTTATAGAATCTCAAAGAACGAAGGAGGATCACCAGGTTGCATCCAGTTTATTGAAATGCTGGAAGACCGTTGGCATCCCGGATTTTCTACAGTCTGATAATGAACTCAGTTTCCGGGGAAGTAACCGTTATCCCAGGTCACTGGGTTTGGTGCTGAGATTATGTTTGTTTTATGGCATCCAGCCAGTGTTTATACCGGCCAGAGAACCTTGGCGTAACGGTGTTATAGAGAGCTTTAACGATACATACAACAAAAAGTTCTTTCGCAGACAATGGTTCCCCAGTTATGCGGCGCTCAAGAGGCAGAGCAAGCATTTTCAGCGATTTCATAACACGCACCATCGCTACAGATGCCTGAAAGGAAAAACACCCATAGAGGTTCTTAAGAAGGAATGTTTTAAACCAGTGAGACTGGGACCGAACACCAAATTGCCGAAGATAGATTATATTCCTGATGGCACGATTCATCTTGTCAGGTTTGTACGAAGTGACCGGAAACTTGATATCTTCGGCGAGAAATTTGAGATTTCCAAAGAGCTTGTTTATTCATATGTGAGAGCAGCGATTGTGACGGATGTTCATCAGCTCCAGGTATATCTCGGGAATGATCTTGTTGAGATATTTGAATACCGTCTTTCTGCTTAAAATATGGGCATCAAAAATGGCTTTGGGTAACCTATGTCGTGACACTTTTTA
>JAGGSD010000034.1 GCA_021159265.1 Syntrophobacterales bacterium
GGCTGAGCTCACGCCGAAGCCATTTTTGCACGAATTTTACAATTAAGGGACTAACTGTGAACCTGAACAGTTACAACAATGTAAGTATCCATGATGTCAAGGGAAAAACGGCAAAACGGAACGGATTATCTTTTCCCCAGGTGCAGTATGCCTTTTGTGACATTGCACAAGTGATTATTTAATCTCTCGATATCCGTCAGTATATCCGAAAAAATCAGGCCGGAATCACTAATGCAAACCCCTTCTTCAAGTCTCCAGAGATGATTTATTTTATACCGATCGATCAGTTCATCGATTTCCCGTTCGATGGTCAATGTAATACTCGCAGACCTCTGGTCATTATTTGTAAGCGCCTTGCTTGTATGCCTCATGAGGATCTCCGTCTTGTCAAAAAGCTTTTCAAGCTCTGTTGCCGCTTCCTTGGAAAAGAACAGATCGTGTTCATAAGCCCTCTGGGCTAAAATGACAATGTTTTCACAATAATCGCCCACTTTCTCAATATCGTTTACACTATGGATAAGCGCCGGAATTAACCTTGTCTGTTTATCCAGCAACTCGCCCCGTGTAATCTCAATTATATACTCAGTAATATTCTTTTGCATTTCGTCAACCGATTCTTCATCAGTGGTTATTTCATTTTTCAGCTTATGATTATAAGCCAAAGTGCATTGTCTTGCCTTTTTGAACATTTCCTGACAAATGCTCAGCATAACGACAAGTTCTTTAACGACTGCTTCGATTGCCAGGGCAGGAGTAGGCAACAAATTTTTATCGAGAAATCTTCCTTCTACTTTTTCGTAATCTTTCCCGGGGACTATTTTATCCAAGACTTTAACAAACAGGGGCACGAGAGGAAGCATAATAATTGTGTTAATCACGTTGAAAATCGTGTGGGTGTTGGCAATTTGCCTTGCTATATCACCTGAGATAATTGGCATATAATGTAAATACAGGGGAATAAAGGGCAGCGCTATCAATGTTCCTATTATATTAAAAAGCGCATGACCAAGTGCAAGTCTTCTGCTTACAAGCTTTCCTCCAATACTCGCGATAATGGCCGTAACACATGTGCCGATATTCTCTCCCAGAACCAGATAAATCGAAGAGGGCAGATCAAGCAACCCCACTGAAGCAAACGCAATCACCATTCCAATTGTGGTGCTGCTACTCTGCAAGATAACAGTTACGACCAGCCCAGTCAGAATGCCCAGAAAAGGTTGTTTGCCAAAATGGAGAAAGAGATTCGTTATGGCCTCATTTCCCGCCAGCGGTTTAACGGCGGAACTCATTGTTGCGAGTCCCAGAAACAGAATTCCAAACCCCAGTATTGCCGATCCTCTGTTCTTGTTTTTGTTTTTCTTTGCAAAAAGGTAAAGCAACGCTCCGACGAAGACAAAAGCGAATGCCGACTTGGTCAATTTAAAAGCAATCAATTGTGCCGTAATGGTCGTGCCTATGTTAGCCCCAAAAATGACCGGAAGAGCCGCAGTCAATGTAATAATTCCTGCATTTAAAAATCCTATGAGCAAAACGGAAGTCGCACTTGAACTCTGGATAATGGATGTAACGGCTACACCAAGAAAAGCCGATTTAAATCTGTTGGAGGTTATCTTTTCAAGAAGCCTCTTCATCAAACCCAGAGATAGTTTTTTCAATGAATCACTCAAAAGGTGAATTCCAAAGAAAAACAAGCCTAGACCGCCCAGAACACCTAAAACAACATTGAAATCCATATAAATCTGCCCCAATTTATGACTCTGTTGATTTAAGGTCTTTTCGCCCAATCTCTGCGTTATGCTCAAAAAATAATCCTCGGAATATCAACTATATGCCTGCGGTTATTTTTTTCGCATGCCCTGTCTGCGTGCCTGCCTGTGCGTGTCCGCACGCAGACAGGCAACGCACAGGCAGGCTTGATCTTGAACGAAAATCCTCATAAATCAACAGAGTCATCCATTCAGCGTAAATCAAAATATTCATGTGTTTAGAATTACCCTTTCCTTGAACTAAAGTAACTACTCAGGTTCAAAGTCACAAAGGCACAGAGGCACAAAGCTTATTTGCCTTGCTGTTATTATATTATAACAAAATGCAAAAAATCTCTGTCAAATAATATGCCGAACGGCAAAAGAATTTAGTAAGCGTTCACTGAACGTCGAAATTAGAAAATA
>JAGGSD010000310.1 GCA_021159265.1 Syntrophobacterales bacterium
TGTGTTAAGCCACTTTTATCAAAATGACTTCCTTGAAAGCTCCGCTATGCCGTTTAGCGGCATTATAATGGAAAGTAACTTTTACAAAGCATGTTTAAGGCCGATGGGGGCATCGGCCCCTACATATTGTAGGGCCTGTTCCCCGAACAGGCCGTGTATCTGGATAGTGTCCAGTGAAATCAACAAGTTATATTAAATTCGCCCAAACGAGTTACTTGAAAGTCGGATTTCCCCTCCTCTGGTGGGAGGGGAACATAACTACTTGAAATAGCGGTGTTCTCACCCTCACCCCCTACCCTCTCCCATCAAGGGAGAGGAAGTTTTTTGACTTTTTACGAGACCGTCAGTTTTCATCAACAAAATTTTCAAAGAACTTTTGAAACAATGTCAATACATGGCGCATGTTGCGTTTTTCAAAAACCGGTTAAATCAACAGAGTCAGAAATGTCAAGGCAACAAATCCTTTGTTCCCTCATACCCTTGGAATCACGATTTCCCTCTCTCTGGAAAATGTATGTTTCAGAGCTGCCAAAATCTTGACATCCCCAGAACTGTATAGTAACAATTACGCTGAATTGCGGGACACCAACCTTTGCAATGCCAGAAGCCTTTTGAGAGCAAAAACCGGAAAAGCACAAGAAACAGCCATAAAAAATGAATAGTTATAAATCCAAAAGAATTGCGAATATTATGGATCAGAGGGAGGAATCCGCCGAGGTAATTCTGCCCAGGGTGGAACATCACCTTTCTCGCATACACGCGAGTGCCCCTGTAGATATCAGCTTTACAGATACCCTCGGAATTCCAGTTCATTTAACCATCCGCACATCCGCCTTGAATTCCGTGAATTTTCAAAACCTTAAGGAATGGGGTCACCTGGATTTTTTCCATATTCATTCCGGAAAAGGATTGACTACCGCTCAATCGCGCCTTTCATGCATTATGGAAGCAATCGAGCGCTACAGCGCCAGTTATCATCCTTTAGAAGGACGTATAAAAATTGCGGCTTACGAAGACCTGGAGCGTGAAGCTATTGACCCAAGAACATTTTTCATGCCTCCAGGAATTGAATTTTCTCCCCATCAGCCACTGGTTTGGTATCGGGAAATTGACTTGATTAAACATGAAACAGTTTCCATTCCCGTTGATTTCATTCTCATTGATATTCCCGATTCGGCCTATCCATTTGCAGGGTTTGAAATAAAAAGATTGGGATTTTTTTTCTCCAACGGTCTGGCAGCAGGCGCAAGTCTGGAAGAAGCCCTGGTATCGGGTATATGTGAGGTTGTTGAACGTGATGCTCAATATGCAATAGCAAATGAAATAGAACCTCTGCCAACAGAACTGGTTCTTAAGAACGATCCGGATTTTGATTCATGGCTGGCCCTTTTTGAACATAATAATCTGACCCTCAGAGCATTTTTTTCCTGTCGTACAACAGGGTTTTATACGGCTGTTGTCACAAGCTGGGACAATCACTGTCGTATACTGGTGATGGGGACGGCATCGGATCCTGATCTTCATGTAGCTATCTACAAGGCTATCATGGAACTGGTGCAGCAGAGATCATTCACTTTTTTCCGGGAGTGGAAAACGCGTCGTGAATACTTTCCGATTGTCAGATATATTCGAGACAGGGTTCCTCCCGAATCATACGAAACATCTGTCCCCGGATCCTTCTGGACAGAGCGGTGTCCCGGCCCTGTTGCCATTAAGGATGCAGGAGAACGATATTCAAGAAACCTTTCCAGTGTATTAGATACATTATCACCGAAGCATCAGGTCACAGGCATTGATCTCACACATCCACAGATTAACGTTCCCGTTGTCCGTGTTCTTATCTCCGGCATGAAAAACGGCTATCTCGACTACCACCCGGTAATTTCATTTATAAGAAAAGATTAGGGCGCGAGGTTCAAGGTAAAAGGAACAAAGTAAAAAATAAAGGGAATTCCATCAAGTCTTCACTTCCTTATCCCAAGACCTTGTTCATTTTTGTACTATGGTAGCAACTGTGATACTTTCGTAAAAAGTCTGAAAAACACTCTTTTGTCATTCTGAGCAATAGCGAAGAATTCGATATCATTGAGATTCTTCGTCGCTTCGCTCCTCGCAATGACCCTGTGGATGACTTTCAAGTAACTCAAATCTGCAAATGTGTTGTAAGTAG
>JAGGSD010000072.1 GCA_021159265.1 Syntrophobacterales bacterium
AAAATTTGAGCCTGACGCAGAAATTGGGCAAAAGGGAACGTTATGCAAAGGTCTCGTATCTTCTGCGATATATGCGTAGAAAAGTGTCCTCAGAAGGCTATTACACGCAACGGCGAGATATTTACAATAGATTCCGTTAAGTGCGCGGGATGTTATACTTGCGTAAACGTTTGCCCGCGAGGGGCTATTCAGGAAGACTTCTTTGAAGATTTTGCCACGGATGAGCTTGGCGATTGAACTGTTTTATGATAAAGTAGCAAAAAAAATTAAAAACGATCACGAAACCAAGAAGAAAAAAAGAAAACACGAAATTAAAATAAGTATTTTATCTTTTTTATCGCAGCAAGCTGCTGGGAATTAAACTTTAAGAGATTTCACATCGTTCTTCAAATGATTATAGTAATCTGTGTGATCTGCGAAATCTGTGGTTTAAATTTTCTTTTTCGTGTTTTCGTACTTTCGTAATAACAATCTTGTTTGGTTCCGGCTTGTTCGGGTCAGGGTTAAGATATGAGAACGAAATTCATCTTTATTACCGGTGGAGTCCTTTCTTCCCTTGGTAAAGGGCTGGCTGCCGCTTCCATAAGTTCTCTTCTTGAATGCAGGGGCCTTAAGGTAACCAATCAAAAACTGGATCCGTACATCAATGTCGATCCGGGCACGATGAATCCCTTTCAGCACGGCGAAGTTTTTGTTACGGATGATGGGGCGGAAACCGACCTGGACCTTGGTCATTATGAGCGCTTTACAAATGCTCATCTTGGAAAGGGAAATAATCTGACAACAGGACAGGTTTACTTCTCGGTAATCTCAAAGGAGAGAAGGGGAGAATATCTGGGCGGGACGGTTCAGGTTATACCTCATATCACTAATGAGATAAAAGATTACATCAGAAATGCAGCCGCCGGTGTTGATGTTGCCATTGTAGAAATCGGCGGAACGGTTGGAGATATTGAAAGTCTTCCATTCCTGGAAGCAATAAGACAGTTCCGAAATGAGGCGGGGAAAGAAAACGCGATCTTTATTCATCTGACATGGGTTCCCTACCTTAAAGCGGCGGGGGAAGTAAAAACAAAACCAACGCAGCATAGCGTGAAAGCCCTTCGGGAAATAGGTATCCAGCCGGACATCCTTTTATGCCGGACAGAAGAGTTTCTGTCGAATGATATCAAGGCAAAAATTTCCCTTTTCTGTAATGTGGAAGTTGAATCGGTTTTTGCTGCCAAAGATGTAGATTGTATTTATGAAGTTCCTCTCATCTTTCATGCGGAGGGTGTAGATGAGAAAATTGTAAAACTTCTGAATATCTGGACCGGTCAACCCCATCTGGAAGAATGGGAGGGAGTGGTAAATAAGATGAAGGATCCCTCCCATGAAGTCTGTATTGCCATTGTGGGAAAATATGTTGACTGGACGGATTCCTATAAGAGTTTGAATGAAGCCCTGGCTCATGGCGGCATTCCTAACGATTGTAAGGTAACCCTTCGTTTCATCGATTCAGAGCTGATAGAGCGGGAAGGGATTGATGATCAATTTGATGGTGCCGGTGGAATACTGGTGCCGGGGGGGTTTGGAAGAAGAGGCATCGAAGGCATGATTGATACGATCAATTATGCCCGCCTTAACAAAATACCATATTTTGGCATCTGCCTCGGAATGCAGATGGCTGTGGTGGAATATGCCAGGAATGTTGGCAAAATGGAAAGAGCGAACAGTTCTGAATTTGATGAAGATTCCCCATACCCTGTGATTGACTTTCTGCCGGAGCAAAAAGAAATTACCGATAAGGGGGGAACCATGAGGTTGGGAGCGTATCCATGTGTGCTGGAGAAAGATTCTCTGGCGTTCGAGGCCTATGGGAAAAAAGAGATTGGCGAGAGACACAGACATCGTTATGAATTTAACAATGAGTATAAAGATACATTAGTTCGAAATGGATTGCGCATAAGCGGAACGTCTCCCGATGGACGTCTTGTCGAAATTGTGGAGATTAGCGATCACCCGTGGTTTTTAGGCTGTCAATTTCATCCTGAGTTCAAATCAAAACCGAGAAAACCTCATCCGCTTTTCACCAGTTTTGTCAAGGCCTCTCTAAAGTATGAGCTCAGTAAGAGTTGATGGTCTCGTAAAAAGCTCCATTATGCCGTTTAGCGGCATTATAATGGAAA
>JAGGSD010000060.1 GCA_021159265.1 Syntrophobacterales bacterium
TTTTGTCATTCCCGACCTGATCGGGAATCCATAACTGCTTGTAATTACTGGATTACCGCTTTCGCGGGAATGACAGATTAGCGAGTCTTTGACTTTTTACAAAGCCATCAAGCTTGATCCCACTGTAAATCCAGATCAGGTGAGGAATTTGACTGAAAACAGACCATTATATGATCAAAGTTTCGGAGACAGACTACGGCGGTTGATATTTCTCAGAATTGTCATCGTTTCCTTTCTGCTCGGCATTGCGGCCCTCATTCAACTTAAGGGAGCGGAATCGGTATTCTGTGTATCCCTTTATTCAATTTATGTCATCATAGGAACAACATATTTATTATCCATTTACTATATCTTTTTATTAAAAAAAATAAGACAGGTAAGACATAATGTACAAATTCAGGCCCTTGTCGATGTAATATTGATTACCGCCCTTGTTTATGTAACGGGTGGAATAGAGAGCTCTTACGCGGCTCTGTACCCGCTCGTAATCATCTATTCAGCCCTGTTTCTTGGGAAAAGAGGGGGCATCCTGGTCGCATCTGTCTGTGGCATACTTTATGGTTCTTTGCTCGACTTGCAATTTTACGGGCTTATTCAGCCCATTTCAAATCTGCCCCGTGGCTATAATTTCGGCGCGGGGTATGTGTTTTCAAAGATTTTTATTCAAATCGTATTGTTTTATATAATCGCGCTGCTTACCAGCTTTGTGGTTGAAAAGGAAAATAAATTACAAACTCTCCTTTCAGAGAAGGAAAGCGCTTTTAACCAGCTTGATTTGCTTCACAGGAGCATCATTGAGTCTGTCGATACCGGTATTATGACGGCTGATCTTCAGGGGAGGATAAAATCCTTTAACAGGGCTGCTGAAAAGATTACGGGTTTTTTATTTTCCCAGATCAGAAACAAAAACATCGATGATATATTCGCTAATCTGTCCGGAATGATTTTTGGGAAAACACAGCCGCAAAACAGATTTGAAATGACCATTACCTCAGAGGATGGAAGGAATATCATACTGGGTCTTTCATTTTCTTCCTTAATGGACAGTAAGGGAAAAAGTATAGGGAAAATTATCATATTTCAGGATTTAACATCCATAAAAGAGATGGAAAAGGAGGTTGAAAAAAATAAAAGGCTTGCCCTCATTGGTGAAATGTCGGCGATTTTAGCCCATGAATTGCGCAGTCCTCTGACATCTATCAGTGGTTCAATCCAGGTGCTCGAAAAGGGTCTTCATCTGGGAGGAACGGATAAAAAACTGATGGAGATTATTATCAGAGGAAAAAATCAGCTCGAAACTCTGGCGAGGGACTTTCTGCTTCTGGCAAGACCTTATACCGGAGATCCCTGTGCGATAGATGTGAAAAACATGATAGATGACATTATCGAATCTATTCAATTTAGTTCCGACTGGAATGAAAACATTGAAGTAGTAAAAGAATTGTGTGATCAAAACAGTGTTTACGGGAATGAAACAGAGATAAGGCAGGCATTGAGGAACATTGTATTGAATGCCGTTCAATCCATGCCGGATGGGGGAAATTTGAAAATTGAAACTACGGTGGTTAAAAATGAAGGAGGAAAAGAATATCTTGATATCTGCATAGGTGATACAGGGCAGGGAATCGGCAAAGAATATCTGGACAAAATATTGGAACCCTTTTACACGACAAAGGAAAGGGGAACAGGCCTTGGACTTGCAATTGTAAACAGAGTCGTTGAAAGTCATGGAGGGAAGTTCATGATAGAAAGCGAACCTGATAAAGGAACAAAATGTACTATTCTCCTGCCGGTTGACGAGCAGGGGTCAGGGCGAAAATGAACATCGAACATCGAACGTCCAACATCGAATGTTGAATGGGGAAAATGAAGAAACAGGAATAGAGGCTTACTTGTCTGGTATCGGATGTTTTTTTATTTGATTTTAGAATAATTTGAGGAGCGAAGCGACATCATTATTCGACGTTCGGCGTTCAATGTTCGATGTTGGACGTTAATCTTGACACATTCGTAAAAAGTCCAAAAATTCCCTCTCCCTTGATGGGAGAGGGTAGGGGTGAGGGTGAATACAGCGCTATTTCAAGTAGTTATGTCCCCCTCCCCTTTATCCCCTCCCACGAGGGGAGGGGAAATCCGACTTTTTACGAGAGCATCAATCTTGATGC
>JAGGSD010000062.1 GCA_021159265.1 Syntrophobacterales bacterium
AAAAGTTACTTTCCATTATAATGCCGCTAAACAGCATAATGGAGCTTTTTACGAATGCATCATTAACTAGCTCAGACCCGTAACCGGTAAGATATTAAGAATGTAATCCTCCCATATAATCCCATGAGATATTTCAGAAAAGATAATAAAGGGTTCACCCTGATCGAAATCATTATAGTCCTTCTGCTTGTTTGCATCATTGGCGCTGTTATCCTGATCTCCGGTGTTTATTCCACTTCCGGGAATGACCTTCCATCACAGACAGAGGTAATTAAGGGTCATCTTCGTTATGCACAGACACGAGCCATGAACACGAATACGATCTGGGGAATCAAATTTTTCAGGAGCGAAGGCAGAAGCTGCTATTATCTTTTTCAGTTAGATGAAAGCAACAACGAAACAATGGTTGTGTTACCGGGGGAAACAGCATCTCCGGTGGCTCTGCCTGAGGGGATGGCTGTGTCTGTGGGGACCGTCTCCTTTGATTCCTGGGGAAAACCTTATACTGATGCAACGGCACAGACAGCACAGGCTGAGGCTGGTGGATGGAGGAATGTTTCCGTTTCTCTTGGCGGAGACACTCAAACGATTACTATAAGAAACAATACGGGGTTTATACCATGAAGGCGTATTCTATGTCAGACCGGGATCAAAAAGGTTTTACACTCGTTGAGGTTATTATTACAATCCTTGTTGCATCTATATTAGGACTCATATTCATTCAATTTATGGGGACAAGCATGACAGGAAGCGTGGAACCGGTCATCAGGGTTCAGGATGCTTTTACGATTGAACAGGTTATGGAAAAAATGACGGCGGACTACAAAAAGTTGATGGTAGAATCGTCCACCCCGCTGGCAACGTTACAACTTCGTGTAAGCAACGGCAATTACGGTTCATACACGGTTAAATACAACAACTATATTACCTTCGATGGCAGTGGTGTTCAGGTGAGCGAAAGTGGTGATCGAATTCTCAAGGTAACCATTGCAGATGTAAATGGTGAGCAAAGACTAACATCACTCTTTACGAAATAATCAATGTAGGGCCCGTTCCCCAAGCGGTATTCTCGGACAGTCTCATATATGTTAGAGTTGCAGGGCAAGGCTTTAGTGTCGTGTCAAGTCTCGAGTGTCATAGCGAGCGAAGCGAAGCAATCTCCTGCTATCGGAAGCTAACCTGGCATAATCCAAGAGATTGCCACGGCCTTCGGCCTCGCAATGACGAAGGCTTGTGCGTCATTGCAAGCTTGCCACGACATTAGCCTTGCGTAAGGATTTTAGAAAATGATGAAAAAACAGGGCGGTTTTACACTTATCGAGATGATAGCTGTTTTTCTCATCATGGGTATAATAGCAACTGTAGCGGGTATGGCAATCGTCACAGGGGTGAAGGGTTACCTCTTTGCGAAGGATAATCTTTCCATCAGCCAGAAGGCCCAACTGGCTATGACCCGGATGAGCCGGGAGCTGATGGAGCTTACCGATGTTTCAACGGCAGAATCGGCGCGGATAACCTATCAAAGGATGAACGGCGCCGGTACCCTGACGAAGACAATATATCTTGATGAAACGGATAAAAAAGTCAAGATTGCCTCCGGGCCGAATCCCTCAGATGGCGATATCCTGGTAAACCATGTGAGTGAATTTAAACTGACCTATTATAAAGGGACTGCTTCCTGGGTAGCCGGAACAGATGATATTCGGGAACTCTCCGTTATCGAAATAGATCTTGGCCTGAAACGTTTCGAAAATGAAAGAATCGTTGAGTTTTCAACCATGGTCAGCCCGAGAAATAATAATAATTACGGGGGTGCGCCGTAATGATCAAAGGTTATTGTCCTGTGGAATCACATCTTGTCCGTTCCGGCAGGGGGGCCATGCTGATAAGCCTGATCATAACCATGGTCATCTTGTCCGTTCTCGGCGCTGCCATGCTTTCCTTTTTTTCAACATCCACCATGAGTCAGCTCGGCGGAAACAGTTCCATGAGGGCTTATTATCTTGCAGAGTCCGGTTACAGATATGCCGATAGCGAATTAGCCCATACCAGTAAAAGTATGCAGGACAACAAGCTGGAGTCCCTGCATGATAAGATCTGTACCCTTTCAGGAGATGATGGAAAATTTCATCTCCATATTTACCCCTATTATTATGTAAC
>JAGGSD010000365.1 GCA_021159265.1 Syntrophobacterales bacterium
CAATTTCAAGCCGTGAACGGCTGCAGGCTTTCAGCTTCGAGCTTTTCCGGCTTGTTCGGGTTAGGATGTCTTATCTTAAATTCTCTTCTTATAGCAGGGATTCCCAGTGTAGCGCTATGAACCTGCCTGTAATTATATCGTTCCGTTTCATGTCTTAATATCTCTTTTCCCTGTTCAATGGTTTCTACCCGCTCTCTGGCACATGTCCTTACGATCCTGTCCTGCAACCAACCATAAGGACGTTCTATCTTGCCCTTGGCCTGGGGAGATAAGGCATAGATAGTCTTTACATTACAGTCTATGAGAACCTGTTTCCATTGGGGATCGCTTTCATCGGTAACCTTATAGTGCTTTCGCCAAAAGCTGTCCCTCCCCTGAACAAATCTGAAAATGGAGTGATTGTCCACATAATAAGAAAACGGCACTCCATAAATTTCCATAACATCTTTTAATGCTGCAATATGGTCCCAACTGGTCTCCCTGTCTACAAAATCAGCATACAGCAGCATCCGGCTGTGATCATCAAGGCTGGTAATTAAATGCCACTTGCTCTCCGCGTATGGAGACCACTTATGATATGACGAATCATGTTGTATTAATTCACCAACATAGTTGGTTGTCACTTCACGATCATGTGATTTTTTCTTGGGTTTAGGAAAATAGAAACCGTTATCCTTTGCCCTTTTGATAACAGTTGGTAAAGAAACTTTGTGCCTATATTTATCAAAGATTTGGTCTTTGATATAGCTGTAATTATAAGACTTGACAGGCATCTGCTTGTCTTCAATGAGACTCTTCTCAATATCAAGCTCCTTGATAATATTTCTCTCAACGGCTTCCGGTATCTTCCTGCCTTTATTGTTTCTTGCAATGTGAATCGAGAACCCTTCAGGATCTTCACGATATTTCTTCACTAATTCGAAGAATCACCGTCGCTTGATCCCAAGAATTTCCAACATGTAATGAACTTGAATCTCCCTATCTATGTATCTCTTAAAAAGTGCCTTGACTTGTTCATCGGTGAATCTCTTATGCAACTGCTCTGTCATAAATTAGAACCCCCTTAATAATATTTGGTTCTAATTTATAGCTATTCCTCTACCATTTCATGAAAGTGCACTTTTGATCTTTATCTGACAAAGCTAATTTTTTATCTTGATATATTCAGGAAAAAGGGGTATTAAAAGCAATTAGATTCAGGTGCCGTTAAGGCGTAAAAGGGAATCCCGTGAGAATCGGGAGTGAGCCCGTCGCTGTAATCGGGGACGAAAACCGCAAAATGTCACTGTCCAGATAAGTTGGGTGGGAAGGCGCGGTTAGTAGGATGATCCGGGAACCAGAAGACCTGCCTGAAACATTGTTTAGTAACCTCGCGGATAGGGGCGCTGAGCACTAAGAATCTGAGGATAAAAAGGGAAATCCCCGGATCGATTTTATATCGGTTCGGGGATTTTTTTATAAACTTTAGTGGAAAGGGGGTGAGAGGATCGCTGTCAGAATTGTTTGAGGTACGGATTGCTCGGAACTTATGCATCGGTCGTGAGAGTTGAGCTTGTAGAAAGAGGTAGAGACAGGGCGGAAGCCTCACACAGAGACCCGCCCTGCCGGCCAATTTGAACCGATAAACCCGAAATGGGGGCACGGCTAATCTGGCAAGAAACAGATTACCATCGGGCCTCCGGAAAGTAAAGGAGAAGTATTATGGCTGGAAAGAATAAAATCAAACTGTTTTTAGTAATGTCAGTCTTCTGCTGTTTCCTGCTTTTTCAACTGTCAGGCCCTGCCCTGGCCCAGAGTGAATTGGAGGAGTTGAAGCAGCGCATTGAGCAACTTGAAGGAAAGGTTGAGAAACAAGAACAGGAATCGAAGGATATACTCGGTAAACTAAGTGAAAATATAACCATAACCGGAGCTATCGAACTGGATTATTCCTATACGGATCCAAAGGACACCACAGCTGTAAACAGTGATTCCACCTCTGATCTCGATATCGGAACGGCAGAGATTGGGGTTGAGGTAAAATTTCATGAGTGGGTAACAGGTAATTTCGTTCTCAAGGGTGAAAACCTCGATGACAATGACAGGGTGTTCTGGGATGAAGCGACGATTACCATACAAAAAGAGGGGTTTCCACTCTATTTTG
>JAGGSD010000390.1 GCA_021159265.1 Syntrophobacterales bacterium
TTTTAAATTAAGGATAAAGCCATTTTCACTAAAGTAATAAAACTGATAAACTCGTAGGAGGATAATTTTTTGAGTATAATGAAAAGTTCGGAGAAAAGGCATTCTCGGACAGCCTCCTAGATATTCTGACGAATTGCTTCTTTAATACTCTTAGCATAATCGGAAATGATATTCACCATGTTATTTTTGTCGCTGTTTTCATCGATCAGCCGGACAAAAGCGCTTCCGATGACGATACCGTCGGCATAGGGTGCGATCTCACCTGCCTGTTTTCGTGTGGATATGCCGAAACCGACGACGACAGGCAATGTTGTTATGCTTCTTATCCTCTTCATCTCTCTTTTGATGTCTGAAACCTGTGGCTTCGCGGTGCCGGTGATGCCGGTAATGGATATGTAGTATAGAAATCCCCTGGCATTTTGTGAGATCTTTCGGATTCTGTCGTCGGTGCTTGTCGGCGCGATAAGAGAAATGAAGTCAATTCCGGATCTGTCCGTATGTTTTCTCAGTTCGGCGGACTCTTCGGGCGGGAGATCCACAACCAGGATCCCATCAACGCCGGATGCGTTTGCCCTTTTTGCGAATCTTTCATTTCCGTTATTTAGGATAGGGTTGTAGTAACCAAAAAGAACTATTGGTATATCGCTGGACTCCCTTACAGATTCTATCATATCAAGGATGCCTGAGAGATTTGCCCCGTTTTCCAGAGCCCTCCGGGACGCGGCCTGAATGATGGGACCATCGGCTGTAGGATCGGAAAAGGGGACCCCGATTTCGAGGATATCCACACCCGCGGCATCCAGTCCTAATATGATCTCCTTCGTTTTCTCCAGGTTCGGATCACCTGCCGTCAGATAAGCAACGAGCGCCTTTTCTTTTCTTTCCTTTAAATCTCTGAATTTTCTTTCAATCCGTCCCATGATTAATGAACCTCCGTTATTCCGTCAATGATTCCCAGATCCTTGTCTCCCCTTCCTGACAGGTTGACAACGATTATCTTTTCTCTATTCAGGGTAGGAGCCAGTTTCATGGCATAGGCGATGGCGTGGGCACTTTCCAATGCGGGGATTATTCCTTCACATTTTGATAGTAGCATAAAGGCCTCAAGAGTTTCATCATCGTTTATCGTTACGTATTTTGCCCTGCCAGTTTCGTGAAAGTAGCTGTGTTCAGGTCCGACGCCCGGATAATCGAGTCCCGGGGCGATAGAATAAGCGTCATGCACCTGACCGTTTCCGTTCTGAAGAAGATACGTTTTGTTTCCGTGTAGCACCCCGAGCTTTCCTGCAGATATGCTTGCCGCGTGTTTTCCCGTGGCGATCCCGTTTCCCGCGGCTTCTACGCCGATAAATGCAACTTCAGGGTTATCTCGGAAAGGGTAAAAAAGTCCCATGGCATTGCTGCCTCCGCCCACACATGCGATGAGTACATCGGGGAACCTTCCCTCTTTCTTCATAATTTGCCTCTTTGTTTCCTTGCCTATCACAGTCTGGAAATCCCGTACCATCATAGGGTAGGGATGAGGACCTGCCGTGCTGCCGATTATGTAGAATGTATCTCTAACACACGATATCCACTGGCGCATCGCTTCGTTCATAGCATCTTTAAGCGTTCCCGTTCCCGATGAAACCGGTATGACTTCAGCGCCCAGGATTTTCATGCGGAGTACATTAGGCGCCTGCCTTCTTATGTCCTCCTCACCCATAAAGACCTGGCATTCCATGCCAAAAAGGGCCGCGGCCGTGGCGGTTGCCACTCCATGCTGGCCGGCGCCCGTTTCTGCTATTACCCTGTTTTTTCCCATTCTCCTCGCAACAAGGGTTTGCCCCAGGGTGTTGTTAATCTTGTGGGCGCCTGTGTGATTAAGGTCCTCCCGTTTCAAATAGATCCGGGCGCCCCCCAGTTTCTCCGTGAGGCTCTTCGCAAAATACAGGGGAGTTTCTCTTCCCGAATATTCATGAAGATAATATGCAAGTTTTTTTCTGAATGTTTTATCTTTTTTTGCTTCATTAAAGGCTTTTTCCAGTTCAAGAAGAACCGGCATCAGTGTCTCGGCAGCGTAGCGCCCTCCAAAGACTCCGAAATGACCTCTTTTGTCGGGTAATGTTTTTTTCATGT
>JAGGSD010000026.1 GCA_021159265.1 Syntrophobacterales bacterium
CAGGCGCAAAGAATGTAAGTATTGCAACATCTAAAGCTGCTGGAAATGAATAATAAAACTGCCGGAAAATGGGCAAAGACAATCACTAATGCTTCAGGCAGATTTCTGACATGGAAAAACTGTTGCATTGCAGCATTTGCCCTGCTGCTTAATATCATTTTATTTTCCCTGCCTTTGTTGGTCGGAAGGGATAATATCAGCAGGGAAGATCTGGAGATGATTGTGCCTGTCAATCTTACAAGGTTTGTGAAAGAACCTCCGCCACCGCCTGAGGAGGAAAAGCTGCCCGAAAAAAAACCTCTGCCCAAACCCCTTTCCGCGGTCAGGATGAGGAGAGATATCCCAAAGATGCAGGAGATAAAGATGGATCTGCCAAAACTGAGTTTTGAGATAAATCCAAAACTGACAATGGGAATGCCTGTAGCCCCGCCGGATCTCAGCGGCTTATATTATAAACAGGGTGATGTTGACCAGGCACCTGTGCCGGTTTTTAAAACGAAACCATTTTATCCTTATCGCGCAAGGCGATTAAATATTGTAGGGAAAGTCAATGTCAGCTTTGTGGTGGATGAATATGGTCATGTAAGCCAGGTGAAGATTATTAGGGCCGATCCCCCCGGGATATTTGAGGACAGTGTGCTAAGAGCGCTCCCCTCCTGGAGGTTTTCACCCGGGAAAATTGGTGGTCAGCCTGTAGCTACATTGGTGGTTACAACTATTGAGTTCACTATGGAGGGGAGATGAGGTTAAAAGCAAATGAGCTCAAAGCTCAAACCGAAAGGTTTCCTTTTTTTCTGCTTTCAGCCCTACTACTTTTAGCTTTGAGCTTTCAGCTTATAGCTTTGTTTTCCTCCCCGGCGTGGGCTGAAAGTGAAGCTCCGAAATTGACGCCGGGAGTTCAAAGAGTTGTTTATGCCGCTCAGAGGGCGATAGAGGGTAAAGACTATGACAAGGCGGTGCAGGCCTTACAGACGTTCCTCAAAAAATATCCTAAAAGGAATCATTATCTTGTGGAATTTACACTGGCCAATGCCTTCTCTCTGTCGGGCAAGGAGCAGGAAGCGCTTTCCCATTACCGGTTGACGCTTAAGATGTATCCGGAATTTTCTTATGCGTGGCAGAATATGGGCAGGATCTATTTTGATCAAAAGCAATATGGAAAAGCGGGGGATTGCCTGTTGAAGTCACACAACTTTGCGCAGACCGGGGAAACATCGAACCTTTACTACGCCGCAATATCTTATATTCTTGCTGAAGAGTATAACAAAGCCCTGCCCCACCTGAGATATCTTGTCTCCGGCAAAGCCGGAACTCCAAAGATCGAATGGCTGGAGGCGCTTTTGCAGGCATGCATGGAACTTCACCTGGGGGACGAGGCCTTTCGCGCAGTAAATCTCCTGCTCGCAAAAGACGGCGACAACCCCCGCTGGTGGAAATTTCTGGCGCATCTTTATCTGCGGCAAAACAACTACAAAAGGGCTGTGGCCGCGCTGACCATACGCTCCTACCTGACCACCATTAACCGGACGGATATCATGCTCCTTGGCGATTTAAACAACGCTATCGGGGTGCCGGCAAAGGCAGCTCAGTATTACGAACAGGCTGTTATCTCGAAAGACGATACAAAACCCGCCGACTATGAAAAATTGGTATCCGCTTACCTTGCCGCCCACAGGCCAACAAATGCTAAGGATGCACTGAAGCGGGCTCTAAAAAAGATGCAGACATCCAGGCTCTGGTTTATGCTGGGACAGGTGCTTTATGAAGAAGAAAAGTGGGGCGATGCCTATCAGGGCTTTACCAGAAGCGCCTCTTTCAAGGATGAAAATGGCCGGTCACTGTTAATGATGGGCTACTGCGCCTTGCAGATGGATAAAACAGCAGTGGCGAGGAAAGCATTTCGAAAGGCTGCCCGCTTTCCCAAACAGCGGAAAACGGCAAAAGAGATGCTGAAGCAGATAGATTTGCTTTCAAAATACTCGAAGCAGGGGAAGTGAGGAGAACTATAGTTGACACATTCGTAAAAAAGTCCACGCCGTGTCATTCTGAGGAGCGGAGCGACGAAGAATCTCAATGATATCAGATTCTTCGC
>JAGGSD010000126.1 GCA_021159265.1 Syntrophobacterales bacterium
CCACGTAGTGTCATTCTGAGGAGAGGAGCGACGAAGAATCTCAAAGATATCAGATTCTTCGCTATCGCTCAGAATGACAAAAGAATGTTTTTCAGACTTTTTAAGAAAGCATCAATAATACGTTACGTGTCTTTTGCGGCTGTGGATGAAGAGAATTACAAATAATTTCATTGCTTGAATCCCTTTTTCCCAACGCAAAGAAAGGTTAACGGTAAATCCAATGCTTGAAGCTGATTATTTACAAAAAAGCGACGAAATTTTGCAAAATCTGAGAGAGATACCACTTCTAAAGTCTTTTGACGAAAAGGATCTTCAGGGACTTTCTCGAATGAGCGCGATAAAAAGATATGAACAGGGAGAATTTATTATCGACGAAAAATTCCAGGATAACTGGATATATTTCCTCATTTCCGGATTAGTCAGAATAACTAAAGGTGGAAAAGAGATCCGGGTTTTGAGACGTCGGGGAGATATCTTTGGTGAAATGTCGGTCATAGATGATTCTACAAGATCGGCTTCCGCATATGCAATCGATGAAACGGTTTGTCTCGCTATGAATACTTCCCGTATAGATAAGTTATTGGGTAACGAAAAATTTGCCTTTTACTCTATTTTATACAAGTCATTTGCTGAAACTCTTGCTGAAAGATTGAGATCTACGACTAAAGAGCTCGTTGAGGCAAAGGGAAAAATAGAACAGTTACAATTTGAACTGGATCAATTAAAAAGTGATAGATAAGTCCGACTATTAAATGCTAATCATTTATTGAGATCTTCACAAAACACCTCCTTTCGCCTTTGCCGCTTTAGTTGCTTCTGCCCCGAATTTTACGTTCGAAAATTTGTGTAAAATCTGTTTCTCTTCAAAACGCAGTCACAAAAAAAACACCCGACAATAAATTGCTGAGTACTTAATTTTCCATGGTGGAGCTGGACGGGATCGAACCGACGACCTCTTGAATGCCATTCAAGCGCTCTCCCAACTGAGCTACAGCCCCATTTACTTTCTTGAAAAGTGTCAGGAAAGTTAACATACGATTTCACGGGTTGTCAATATATTTTTCTTGACTTTTCATTAACCGCTAATATAATCGAGCCCCATGCCGGAGTGGTGAAACAGGTAGACGCAGGGGACTCAAAATCCCCCGGGCTTTAGCCCATCTCGGTTCGATTCCGAGCTCCGGCACCAGGATTTACAGGGTTTCGTCACATTCTGGCGGGACCTTTTTTTTATGAGCAATGAACTAGAAAGCTCTACTATGCCGACGCGTCGGCATTATAATGAAAAGTAACTATTACAAAGTATCTTTAAGGCCGATGTAGGCCTGTCTGCGTGCATCGCACAGGCAGGCATCGGCCTCTACATATTGTAGGGGTGTCCCCCGAACAGGCCGATGCTGTGTATCTGGGCAGTGTCCAGAAAAATTAACAAATTATATGAAATTCGGCCAAACGCGCTACTTGAAAGTCTGGCTGCAAACCCTATTCCGGCTCTCGAAGAAACAGTACGTTCATCCACCTTTCCTGGCAAAAAGATATATGTCTTGTTTATTCTGACACCTCCCGGCAAGCCCCTGTCTCGACATGGATAAAGGAAAATTCTCTTGAATGATCCCATGCAGGAAACACTCGCAGCAACTACAATACTGGCAGCCCGCTGGAATGGTAAAGGAAATTTCATAAACCCTATGTGCGGAAGCGGAACACTGGTTATCGAGGCCACATTGATGACTCTGTTTCTTCATCTTTCCTATTCAAAATTTAATGTTGAACGTTAGATGTTCATCTTTTTCACTCTCTCTTGGGCAAAAATAACTTAGTGCTTATGGGATTAGAAGTCAGGGGTCAGGATAAAAGAGTATCAGCCTTGAGCCTTGAACCTTGAACCTTGAACCTTTGGCCTTCAGTTTTTAACCCTTGCCATGCACTGGCATACTTTTTGCGTCACATCTAAAGAAACATCAAAGTAATACCGATAGATAATATGAGACCTTTGCAGAATGTTCAATTTTGTTCAAGTTCAAGGAAGGCGAAGATTTTA
>JAGGSD010000235.1 GCA_021159265.1 Syntrophobacterales bacterium
TGTCGTTTTGTCATTCCCGACCTGATCGGGAATCCATAACTGCTTGTAATTACTGGATTCCCGCTTTCGCGGAAATGACAGGTTAGTGAATTTTTGACTTTTTACGAATACATCAATGTTATTTACTCTTCTGCAGTATGGCGCCGAAAATGTTCATAAGCTCAGTAGATTCTTCTAAGTATTTTCGATCATTTTCATGATCGTGTTCGTCGTTCGTGTCTATTAATTTTAACCAGTATCGACTTTCCTTGGCCTCTTTACGACAGATTTTTATTCTCATTACAAAGTCTTTTTTGCTGAGAGATTCATTTGCCTCTATATAGTTGGCTCCAATGGAACCTGATGAACGAATTAGTTGTTTCCCGTCTTCAATATTTGCTGTAGTTTTACGCAATTTCTTTACTAATTCTCTTGAATTCTTTGCAAAAGAGAGAGTACGAGCTTCAAGGTCATATGGTTTTGAATTTTGATATTTTGTCATTAGAATTTGTTTCGTATTTCGATATTCGATATTCGGATTTAAAATCAATCATGTAGTGATTGATTTTTATGGTACTACAACGACGTCTCCGCGTTTGAGGAATATGTTTTGTTCCAGGTTCTTTCCTTTTTTGACTTCATTATAGTCGAAGGGTATCTTTATAGATTTGCCCTTTTCCTGGCGAAGGATGATAATGTTGCCGGGAGAAGCAAATGCGTTCAAATCACCGGCCATGGCGAGAATCTGCATGACATTAGTTTTCATATTAATAGGGAATTGTCCCGGCTTGTTGACCTTGCCGACGGCATAGGCTGTCATGCTGTTAGCGCTTAAGAGCATGACAGTGACTGTCGCATCAGTCACGTATTCTTTCAATTTCTTTGAAACAACATTTCTGAGTTCGGTTACAGTTAATTCGGTTACATTAATATCACCGATAAGAGGGAAGGTAATAATACCGTCGGGTGGCACGATCATCTGACGGGTAAGAGTTTCGTCCTTCCAGACAGAAATCTCAATAGAGTCACCGGGGCCTATCTTATATCTGTTTTCTTCCGCGAATGTCGCCGTATTATTAATGGCAAATGAAGCCAAAAACAAAAGTAGGACAAAAAATAGTGTTTTTTTCATTGAAACGCCCTCCTTAAAATTAAGCGATTAGCTTGGTCGGGAATTTGTTAAATAATTTTAGGTCCTTCGCTACTTAGTGTGGGTAAATCACTTCTGTCATATCCTAACCCAGATAAACTGGAAATTCGAAATTCGATATTCGAATTTAAGTTTAGCAAAAACTTATCAGCCATAATGAAATTCTTTTGCCATTTTTGCCTGTCTGCGCCTGCCTGTGCCGCCTGCACGGCAGACAGGTGCGGACACGCACAGGCAGGCACGAACTTTACAATTAAGGGACTTAAATCACTCGTGTCATTTCCACCCTGTTTGTCATTTCCGCTTTGTTTGTCATTCCCGCGAAAGCGGGAATCCAGAAATCACACCAATTCTTCGTAAAGATCATGCCAATCCGGATTAATTGTTTCAATAAGTTCTATCTTCCACTTTTTTAAACTTTTTTCTCTCTGCATAGCACTATAAATATCATTTGCATGTTCATAATAAACTAACATATGGACTTTATATTTTTTAGTACATCCATTTATAAGATCATTCTTGTGTTCGTATACTCTTCTTATAATGTCGTTCGTAACACGGATATATAGGGTTCCATTTCTTTTACTTGCGAGTATGTAAACATAATGTGCTTTCATTTACTACTTTGCACAACTGGTGGAACTTGTCCTCGGCCCGATCAGGGAATAGGCCCTTAGTATCTGGATTCCCGCTTTCGCGGGAATGACAGGTTAGTGAGTTTTTGACTTTTTACGAATACATCAATAATTAATATTTAAGATGTGACCCCAATACCTATTGGTAACCGTTCACGGGTTCAAGGGTTCAAGGTTCCATTCTTGTCCCCGGACTGCATTTGGGATGCGTATTTACGGGGAAAGCGTCAGCTTCGTCAGGCCTGAAACAAAATCTGGAGCCAAATTGGCAATTAT
>JAGGSD010000346.1 GCA_021159265.1 Syntrophobacterales bacterium
AAAATATATCCTTTTATTTTACTGTTTGCAAGGAAAATATAAGCCATTTAGAAATATTCAATTTTGGCAATCTCGTAAAAAGCCCCGCTATGCCGTTTTACGGCATAGTGGAGCTTTCAAGTAACTCGTTTGGGCGAATTTAATATAACTTGTTGATTTCACTGGACACTATCCAGATACACGGCCTGTTCGGGGAACAGGCCCTACAATATGTAGGGGCCGATGCCCCCATCGGCCTTAAACATGCTTTGTAAAAGTTACTTTCCATTATAATGCCGCTAAACGGCATAATGGAGCTTTTTACGAGACCATCAAGGTTGCTTTGGGTGAATATTTGCTTTTTGCTCTTCTATTTAAAAAAACGCATATGAAATACTGAACATGGCTGACCAATACGAAGAAGTTATTTTATTATCATTTACATCGATTGTTGTTCCGGCATAAGGACCGTCATACCAACTCTGGTGTTGTTTCCCGTTGGTGTCAATATTTACATACTCAGCCCCCAGTCCAAGAGTCCAATTGGAATAGAAGTTCCAATCGATGTTAATATTAGCCAGGTATGCATGACCATCACAATCTCCCTCAGACAATTTATATCTTAACAGGTGGTCATCACTGTCTTTAACCTTTGCCCATGGAGAATAGCCAAAAGTGAAATTGAGTTGAAACTGATCTTTTTTACCGAAGAGTAAATTCGAACTAAGGCCTATATAAGGAAGATTATAGTGGACATCGTATTCTAAGACTTTACCTGTTCCCGATACCGGAGTGGTCCAGTAAGTGCCGCTGTATCCATATATGTCAAAATTGAAATCCATGTGTTTATAACCGATCATTGGGCCGAGAGTCCAATTATTATTCATGTTGAAATGGTATGCGTAATTTATATCAAAGACTAGTCCTGTAAATTCAGCATCTGATTCGGTATAACAGTCCTTGCCTGCATGAGGGGGTTCTCCAAAAGCGGCATCATTTTCTATCCAGTCTGAATCTTTCATGGTGCCGGAATCCATGCTGGGGGAGTAAAAGAATGAAAGAGTTAACAGTCCCCTGATCTGTTTGGGTTTTTCTGTATATTTACTTCCAACGGCTAAAGTTATGCCTGTCATAAAATTGTCATAAGGAAACTCCAATTCACTTTCACCGTGCCCCCCATTTGCCCATGAATCATCAAAACTAATATGATAAGTTGAATTTCCGTTAATATATTTAGTTGATAATCCAAATTCTGTAAATAATTTTGGCGCAGGTTGATCGTGTAAAATGTTTGAAAGATTTATTTGTTTTTCTTTTGCTTCGATAGTTCCTCTTGTATTAATGCAATTCTTCGCAGAAACTATGTCATCAACCAGGCGAATAACTATTTTGCCGGTACTGGTTTTTATCTTGACGATATTAGTGTCCATGCCAATCACATATCCTTGGACAACCCTGCCGTCTTTAAATTGAATATATTGTTCGTTTTTCACACCTGCAAATACCAATGTATTAATCAACACAATAGTAACTATGGGAAAAGAAAGGATAATTTTTTTGACAGTTTTCATTTTTATCTTTACTCTTCCCGCATGAAATAATCTTTTGTTAAGTTGAGGTTACCCTGTCTTGTTTCCCGAAACGTCAACAGGTGAATAACACCGGGAGGTGATTTCTGCGATGTTTAGCAAAGGCTTCCGGTAAAATGATTTTCACTAATTATTATTCATTCAGTTTGCTTATGCATAACGGCTTCGTGTTAGATTGCGGTGTCAATTTCTTCTTTTATAATTATGGTTTTAAAGCAAAATCTATGCCTTGTATTCGCATTAGCGTAAAAAAGAACACTTTCACGCAAAATCGCTAGTAAGATTTTCTGTAACCCTTCACGGGTTCAAGGTTCTATTCTTGTCCCCGGACTGCATTTGGAATGCGTATTTACGAGAAAAGCGTCAGTTTCGTCAGACCTGAAACAAAATCTGGAGCCAAATCGACAATTATTTGCGAAAATGAACATTTTTGACGAGGACTTCAGGTCTTTAATGCTGCCTTTG
>JAGGSD010000231.1 GCA_021159265.1 Syntrophobacterales bacterium
AATGAGCATTTTTGACGAGGACTTCAGGTCTTTAATGCTGCCTTTGCCCTTAACCATGAACCTGTGAACGGTTACCCGGTTTTTTTACTCACCTTCTCACCCTCTCGCTTTCTCACCGTCAACCGATTCGGACTCCCGGCTTTTCCTCTCGGAACCAAGTCTGAGAAGTTCTCTCTGCCTTTTAAACACATATCTGACTATTATTTCACGATCACTTTCAGACAGTTCCACAAATCGGACGGAAACATTGTATCTGTTCCCCGGACCTGATTCCTCGGACGACGTTACTTTCCCAAGCACAGTTACACATGTTCCGTGTGTCAGAGGGAGAAACACTCTGAGCGCTATAATGTCGCCAATCGAAAAACTCCGGTTTGCAACGAATCTCATTCCTGCACCGCTGATGTTTACACCTTCACTGCCGGCGGACACATATCTTTCAGTGTCTCTGCTTTCCAGTATATTTAAAATGCGGTCTATCTTCAGATTTGCCTGATATATAAGCTTGTAGAGTAATTCTGAATCAGCCTCTTCAATTTCAGGCGTTTTAAGGGGTTCGCCAAAGGTATTTTTAAAGATAATTTCCGGGTTGCCTTCACACCTTTCGTAATCTTCCTGTGAAATCTTCCGATAATCAACTTTCAGTATGTCATCCACCCTTACATGTTCTCTCCGGCTTAGCCTGACCGCTTTAACTTCCGGAAAATCTTTTGAATCGATAACACTATAATGTATGTCTTCTTTTGAAACGTAAATATCTGTCCCGACAGGAAGGGTCATTTTTTTGTCGTTTGTGTCAAGTCTGATGACAATTGCCTCAACCGAGGAGCTTTTTATATACCCCTCTGTCCTTACAGTTTCGCCGCCCGAGACAAATTTGACATCCACTTTTCCCGGTTTGATTTCAGATTGTGTACCTTTATTAATATCCATGAATCAACGTAAATGCATTTTCTATGCCGGAATTGGATCGAGGGACAGGGATCAGGGGCTTGTTCCCATGCTCCTGCCTGCCTGTGCGGTGCACCTGTCTGCGTCGCAAACGCGACAGGCAGGCGCAGACAGGCGTGGGAATGCATATTGTCCGGCGGAATCTCCAGAAACACTTAGATGAAATTTATCATTCTCTTCATCGAATAACACTAAAAAAAAACAGTTTCCTTTACCAGTTATCTTTAAAGCAAGCAAAGCCACCTCCTAACCCGGACAAGCTGGAACCAAACAAGATATATTTCTATTACGAAAACACGAAAAAGAAAATTTAATTTCGCACTTTTACCCCCGCTATTTTGATAAATGTTAAGTAATATGAAATAGTTGTAGCATATTAAGTTGCTTGAAAATATGGCCGTTTTCACTGCTCATATTCTCTATTGAGTCATATATGTAGTCTATCGTGAATAGTTTCCTGATCTTATCGATTGATTTTGTACGATCTATCATTTTAGTATCAGTTCACAGTAGTCGGGGATCAGCGGGGGGTTCACTGCATGTTTCAGCACGCCGGAAATCCCCAAGACTATCGTATAATCATTTGAGATGTTGGTTTTTTCCTGACCCCTGACCCCTGACCCCTGAATCCATTAACCGGACTTCCCGCTTTTCAGCAGAATATCCAGCAGGGTGTATGAGATTTTATCAAAGGCTTCCCTTTTATTATTTTCAGATGACAGGGTTACAATATCGGCATATTTGTTTAAGTTTTCAGGTTTGAGGTGTATCCGTTCTTTCATCCTGGTCTGTTTGCTGTATGCCTTAAGAATACTTTCCACCTGATAGGTTGATATTGTCACTGGATACCTCCCACGTCACGAGACCTTAAGAAAAATTGAACTTTCAGAATCCTCCAATTTTGTAATCGGCAAAAAGATTTAAAACTTGAGACAATTTTTATGTTTTTTGTAGCTGATAGATGAAACACCGGCAACTCTTAATCAGAAGGTGATGGCCTCGTAAAAAGCTCCACTATGCCGTTGAGCGGCATTATAATGGAAAGTAACTTTTACAAAGCATGTTTAAGACCGATGGGGG
>JAGGSD010000110.1 GCA_021159265.1 Syntrophobacterales bacterium
AATGCCGTAAAACGGCATAGCGGGGCTTTTTACGAGATTGTCAATTTTACAGCCCACGTAATTTGGGATAGAAGCGCTGGGAGGCTGCTCGAGAATAGCTTCGTCGCGAGGGCAAGCGAAAATTTCTCGGGCAAGGCAGCAGGGCCAAAAGCACCGGAAGCGTAGCTGTACCTGCGGTGATGAGATTTTGGTCTTGCTAACGCAGCACGCGGAATTTGTAGACGATCGTTCGACTGAGCTCACACCGAAGCCGCAGCAGAAGCGTATTCTCGGACAGTCTCCTGGATCAAATAGCAAAAAGAAAGGTTTTTTTCAACAACTTATTTCGAAGCATTAACAAAGGCGTGACGATAATTGCCACTCCTGTACAAACTCAATACAACTTTAAAAAAATCTACTTCATTTCCGGATGGATACTACTTAATCCTGTTTTTCCCGTCAACAAACACACACTTTGGAGACCAGTTTTGCGACGCGGCATCATCTACAAGAACATAACTTGCGATAATGATAATATCACCTTTCGAGCCCTTTCTCGCTGCAGCCCCGTTCAGACCAATAACACCGGAACCTTTTTCTCCTTCAATAACATAGGTAGAAAACCTCTCGCCATTTGAGACATTATAGATATCTACCTTTTCATAAAGAGCAAGATCCGCCGCCTTTATCAGATCTTTATCTATGGTAATACTTCCCTCGTAGTCAAGATGAGCATCGGTTATGGTGACTCTGTGAAGTTTTGATTTAAGCATGAATCTTTGCACGATCGTTATCCCTCCTTAAAGTATAAATACAAAAATGTCTTCTTTTCGCTTTTCTTTTATAAATCCAACGGTTCTCCGAAAACATAATTATCTATAAGTCTTGGTAAACCAACACGAACTGCCAATGCTACAACTGATTCGCCCTCAAGTTGCTCTACGTCCTCCATTGTTGTTGTATCGCAAATCTTTATGTAATCGATTTTGGTATGCGGGTGTTTTTCTATAAATTTTCGCATTCCATCAATGATTTTGGCGGCATTCCGCTCGCCATTATCGTATAATTCCTTAGCAAATTTGAGAGCGCGGCTTAAACTGAGGGCAGACTCTCTTTCAGCATCTTTCAGATAAGTATTTCTCGAACTCATGGCGAGTCCGTCCGGTTCTCTTACCGTGGACAAACCGATAACCTCGAGATCCAGATTAAGATCGGTTACCATCCTTTTGATAGTCACCAGTTGCTGAAAATCCTTTTTGCCAAAAATCGCAATATGGGGTTTTACAATATTAAAGAGCTTCATACAAACCGTTGCCACACCTCTGAAGTGGCCGGGCCTTGACATACCACAGAGATTTTGGGTAACCCTTTCTACATTTACATAAGTCTGATAATGTTCGGGATACATCTCTTTGTTTGAAGGATAAAAAATCACATCAACGCCAACATCCCCGGCAAGTTTCTCGTCTTTCTTAAAATCTCTCGGGTATTTTTCGAAATCTTCTCCGGGGCCAAACTGTGTCGGGTTGACGTAGATACTGATAACCAGGCAATCTCCCCGCTTTTTCCCCTCTTCCATCAGACTCAAATGACCATGATGAAGATATCCCATTGTGGGAACTAATGAAATTTTCTTTCCCGCAATTCTCATGGATTCAGAAAATGCCTGCATTTCTTTAACGGATTTAATGGTCTTCATAAAATTTTTCCCAATAAAAAAGCCTCGCCGTCTGAAACGGGAGGCCAAGATTACAAAGATACGCCTTTTCTCTTCCGTCCCAGTCCCCTAAAGGATCCAAGCGGGTTTACCCTGATTTTACGGTAGCAATCTACTATAAAATCTCAATTTAAATGGCAACTACCAGAAAAAAATACCCTTGTCAAGAAATTTGTATGGCGTGTCATTTACGGATTAAACATAAACCGTTTTTGACGGATTTACAGCTCGGCGGCCTGAAAGGAGTTCACTTTTAAAAAGTGACACATTCGTAAAAAGCTCCATTATGCCGTTTAGCGGCATTATAATGGAAAGTAACTTTTACAA
>JAGGSD010000171.1 GCA_021159265.1 Syntrophobacterales bacterium
AAAATCTTCGCCTTTCTTGAACTTGAACAAAATTGAACATTCTGCAAAGGTCTCTTAGTAATACTCTCTGACAGTAGTAAGGTTCTCAAATCGTGTGTATTCCTTGAGAAAAGTGAGTTTCACCTTGCCCGTAGGACCATTTCTTTGTTTCCCTACAATGATCTCGGCCAGACCCTTCTCCGGATTATCCTCTGATCTATTATAAACCTCGTCCCTGTAAATAAACAAGATGACGTCCGCATCCTGCTCAATAGCCCCGGATTCTCTTAAGTCTGCCAAGTAAGGACGCTTGTCTGTTCTGGCTTCTACTTGTCTGTTTAGCTGTGAGAGCGCTATCACAGGAACATCCAACTCTTTTGCAAGCGCCTTAAGTGAACGGCTTATCTCAGATATTTCCTGCTCTCTTGGTATGGAGGAATCTCTTCCCCTCATCAATTGAAGATAATCTAAAACAATGAGTCCAAGACCGTTTTCAGCCTTCAATCTTCTCGATTTCGCCTTCATCTCCAGAACGGAGATAGCCGGTGTATCATCAATGTAAATTGATGCATCTGAAAGTCTTCCGGCGGCAGTTGTGAGTTTTGGCCAATCTGTTTCACCCAAAAAGCCCTTTCTTAAACGTTGAGAATCTACCCTCGCTTCCGAAGAAAGCATTCGAATGGCAAGTTGTTCTTTGGACATTTCTAATGAGAATAAAGCAACTGGAACCTCCATTTCAATAGCCGCATTTTGGGCAATATTAATTGCCAGAGCCGTTTTCCCCATGCTCGGCCGGCCGGCAATTATTACAAGATCAGACTTCTGAAACCCCGATGTCAGCTTGTCCAACTCTTCATAGCCTGTAGGAACCCCCGTTATTAGTTGCTTTTTTTCATAAAGCTTTTCTATAGTCTTAAAACTGTCTTTAATTATATCTTTTAGAGGGGAAAAAGAGGGTTTGATTTTGTTCTCAGATATTTCAAATATGGCATGTTCCGCATCATCAAGAACATGGTCAACATCAGATGTTGAATTATAACTTTTATTGAGTATTTCAGTTGAGACTCCTATTAATCGTCGGAGAATCGATTTTTCCTTAATAATCTTAGAATAGTAAGCAATATTAGCGGCTGATGGAACATTGTCGACGAGAGAAGCCAGGTATGCCACTCCCCCTACATCATCAATTTGTTTCTTGTTCCGCAGAAGATTGCTTAAAGTGATCAGGTCGCTCGGTTCGTCCTTCTCCGACAATTCAATGATGGCTGAGAAAATCTTTCTATGTGCTTCGCTATAAAAATCAGCAATTTCCAGTATCTCCAAAACACTGTTTACAGCGTTGTTATCCAGCAGAATACCCCCAAGCACAGATTGCTCCGCCTCTATATTCTGAGGTGGGACTTTATGTACTGAGTAATCTATGTCCTTCATTGAACAGTTCCTTGCTACTCACCAATAACTACTACCTTGATCTCAGCAGTAATCCCTGAATATATTTTTACATTCACAGGAAATTCTCCTGGAGTTTTGATCGGTTCTTTGAGATTAATGTTCTTTTTTTCGATTTTAATTCCTTGATCGGCAAGCACCTTTTCTATATCTTTGGCAGTCACCGAACCGAACAATTTGCCTTGTTCGCCTTTCTTCCTGTAAACAGGACAGGTCAAGCCTTCAAGTTTTTCACGTAATGATTCGGCATGTTTTCTTCTTTTTTCTGACCTTTCTTCAATTGTTTTCTTTTCATGTGTCAATACCTTTATATTCCTTGGATTTGCCTCTATTGCAAATCCTTTGGGAATAAGAAAATTTCTTGCATACCCATTAGAAACCTTGATTAAATCTCCTATTTTACCAAGAGACTCAACGTCCTCTCTCAAAATGACATTCATGAAAAACCTCCTCTACAAAAGTTTCAAGTTCCAGGTTTGATGGTCTCGTAAAAAGCTCCATTATGCCGTTTAGCGGCATTATAATGAAAAGTAACTTTTACAAAGCATGTTTAAGGCCGATGGGGGCATCGGCCCCTACAT
>JAGGSD010000342.1 GCA_021159265.1 Syntrophobacterales bacterium
ATACCGCAGCCGACTTGGACAAATCGTCTTTATTTATGACTTTGACGTTGCCGTGGGGTAGCCATATTTCAGTTTGATTTTAGGAGAATCATTGTGTTAAAATTGAGTAAAGGGAGTTTTTTTGTTGCTTGAATCGCCTGTGCGAACAATAGGAGGGAGAAAAACAATGTCAGACGAAAAACATCTGGAAAAACATACGGTAAAAGAACTGAGGGAAATGGCACACAGTATTACGGGAATTAAAGGCATCAGCACAATGAAAAAAGCGGAATTGATTAGCGCCATAAACGCCGCAAGAGATATTCCGTTAATCCCCGTCAGGGAAAAATCGACTCAAAGTATTTCTGATATAAAAAAAAGTATCAAGACATTAAAACAGGAAATGATTAATCTCTATAAAGGAGGCAACAAGATTATGGCGGGGCAGATTAGAAAAAAAATAGGTAAACTTAAAAAGAGAACGAGAAAAATGGCGGGGCAGCTTTCATAACGCCTGGGGGTATTATTATGTTTGTCGGAAGAAGAATGACAAGAAACTTAATAACGGTAACACCTGATACAAAGATCTTGAAGGTCAAAAATCTTTTGAAGGAGTGTAGTATCGATCAGGTCCCGGTGGTGGAAGGGAAAAAGCTGGTGGGTATCATAACCGATAAAGATATTCGTGATAACTCGGCTTCACCTGCAAGTACCCTGTCGGTTCATGAGCTGAATTACCTGCTCTCTGAAATGAAGGCCGGGGAGATTATGACAAAAAAGCTTTACACCGTTTCACCGGGGACCACCATAGAAGCGGCCGCAAGACTGATTAACGAAAAACGTGTTAACAGCCTGCCTGTCGTAGTAAATGATGAACTTGTAGGCATTATTACAACCTGTGACATGTTAAATGTGCTCCTTGAGTTTATGGGAATAGATACGCCCAGTGCCCGGATAGAATTAAACCTCTCGAGCGATATGGGAGAAATTGAGAAAATATCTAAAATTGTAAATAATATGGGACTGACGATAATATCAATAGTATCTGCCATAAGCCGTGAAAAGAGCGACATGCGCACAGCAGTGATAAGGGTAAATGCGGGTGACGTTACAGAACTTTGCAAGGTTTTCGAGGAATCAGGTTATCAGGTTACAACCGAATATAAGGGTCTGGCATGAAATAAAAGTTGAAGTTAAACACTCAGAACAGACCTTAAGGTAAACGTATAATTTGTAGAGTGGAAAAGATAAAGGGGTCGGAATAAAATGTAAACTTTATTCCAACCCCTTTTTTGTGAGGAAAAATCGGGAACTATGCAAAGGCTGCTGATACTGAAATCAGCAGTCCTGCAGAAAAGATTACCACACCTAATCCTGCGCCAGCCGCAGTTGTAATGATGGGTGTTAATCCCAATAAAATAAATCCAAAAGCGAACCTTGCTTCTCGTGCATCCATAATAATATCCTCCTAATCAATTTTTTTTATGCTTACGGCGGATATGGCAGGGTTTTTACGATCAAACAAATTTTTCATTACCATACCAAGGACTTCAACCTTATCTTCTGTCTTTATTTGTTCCGGAGGCGAAGTAAACATGATCACCCTGATTTTTGCCGTTTCATCTTCAACCTGGAAATGAGGTCTGTTCAACCATTTAAAACTTATCTTACGTACAGTTCCCAAAATTCTGACAGCAGTTCCTGCCATTTCCAGGTTAATTTTACCTATCTTGTGCCATCGGGCTTGAACCCCGTATTCTTCACTTGCCTGCGAGAAACTCTTCCTGCTCATCCAGCTCAGGGTAAGAGGAATAGCCAGCAAGAGGATCAACCCAGGTATTGCATAGAGCAGGAAGGAAGTATCCGCCACTGTCATATAGCGAAAAATTACTCCTATGGTACATATAAAAAATGTTACCCAGGCAAATACAGACAATTTGTTATCCTTATTCTTGATGAACTCGTAAAAAGTCGAAAAACTCCCTCTCCCTTGATGGGAGAGGGTAGGGGTGAGGGTGAGAACACCGCT
>JAGGSD010000380.1 GCA_021159265.1 Syntrophobacterales bacterium
TGGGAAATCCTCTCTCTTCTAACGTTTTTGCCATTTTACAATCTCCTCCTTGTGACTTTTTTATTTTTTTTCACCGAGAGCATTAACATGCTCATTTCTCATCCTGCAGGCGCACACCATGCTTCTTTTTCAGGTCTATTTTTCTCACCTTTCCACTGGCTGTCATGGGAAGCTCGCTTAATATCTCCAGATGGCTGGGATACTTATACCTTGCCACCTTCCCTTCCAGAAAACCCTGTATATCATCCAGGGTAAGTGAGGCGCCATCTTTGAGCACTACAAAAGCCTTGCCTGTTTCACCCCACTTCTCATCAGATACTCCTATAATGGCAATACTTTCAATCGCGGGGTGATTGAGAAGCACCTTTTCCACCTCGGCAGGATAAACATTCTCACCGCCGCTCCTGTACATATCCTTTTCCCTGTCAACGATGTAAAAAAAGCCGTCCTCATCAACATAGCCGAGATCGCCTGTGTGAAGCACGCCGTCAACTATAGTCTGTTCAGTCATTTCGGGCATATTCCAGTATCCGCTCATTACGGGAAGACCCGTCGCTACAATCTCACCCACTTCTCCGGGAGGAAGTCTTCTGCCATTGCTATCTTCTATCCAGATATCAGTGAAGAATTGCGGCTTGCCTATGGAACCCCTTTTCTTTTCGGCGTACTCTTTGGGCATAATTATCATTGCCGAATTCTCAGTCTGGCCATAAGCCATCTGCGTATGAAGTCCCCTTTCCGCTAAATCATCGAGCAAACTCAAAGGTGTCTTTTCTCCTCCTCCCAAGACAACCCTGACACTGCTTGTATCGATCTTATCCAGTTTTCCGGTCTGCAGTATCATCCGCCACATCGCAGTCATGGCAAAGATTATGGTAACCTTGTGTTTTTCAATATCCATGGCAAACTGGTCAGGCTGGAAAGTCTGCCTTATAATGATGGTCGCGCCGCGGCAGAGGGAGGGCGTGGCCACAACGAAAAGACCTGCGGAGTGGAAAAGAGGCGACTGGGCGAGGAAACGATCATCAGCCCTCATATCTGTGCGAAGTATGATTTGAAAATTCTTAAAATAGGTCTGTTCGTGTGAAAGAACAGCCCCCTTGGGATCACCCGTTGTGCCGGATGTGTACATAATGCAAAGGGGATCATTAAATTCAACCGGCTCGTCAGGCAAAGGTTCATCGGCAGAACAATTATTGATAACATTATGACAATCCACAGCCCACCCGGGACAATCAGGAGCGTCGGAAACACCGCTTTTTATATAAAGAAACTTATCCGCATCCACTTTCACTCTTTCACGGACAGGTTCAACATTCTTAAGCAAAGAATCATGGAAAAAAAGCATTCGCGAACCGGAATGGTTAAGCTGGTATTCCAGTTCCGGGCCAACAAGGCGATAATTCAAAGGAACAAAGATAAGGCCGAGCTTGGCCGCGGCAAAGTAAACCTCAAGCAACTCAGGACAGTTAAAAAGCAACACGGCAATCCTGTCACCCTTTTTCAACCCTTTTTTCTGGAGATAGCGGGCTGTACGATTGACATTTTCATTCAACTGGCTGTAAGTAACAGGCATGTCTTCATAAACAAGCGCCACTTTGTCAGGCATGAGCGAAGCTCTTTTGCTGACAATATATCCCACATTCCACTGCATAATAATTTCTCCTTCATATTACAATGATTGATGCTTTCGTAAAAAGTCTGAAAAACACTCTTTCGTCATTCTGAGTGATAGCGAAGAATCTGATATCATTGAGATTCTTCGTAGCTCCGCTCCTCAGAATAGCACTACGTGGACTTTTTACGAGTGCATCATGATTGATAAAAACAATGTTAGATCCAACGGATCGGCAAATCTCCTTTGCCGATCCGGGGCAGAATGAAAGATTTTTTCATTATCCCATCAAACCCGGAAGCCATAGAACAAGATCTTTAAAAATAAAGAACAGCGCCAGGGAAATCATCTCAACAACAACAAAAGGCAGAGATCCGCGGATGATATCCCC
>JAGGSD010000210.1 GCA_021159265.1 Syntrophobacterales bacterium
GGCGTATTTACGTCAGGCGCCTCAATAAAAGAAATAGCGGAATTTATACGTTCCCGCGTTTCCTGAGGGGGATCACAATTATAGTCATTGCAGGAGATTGTCTCATTTCATTCGCGATGACTGGGAAAGGTTCAAGGAGGTTCATTTATGGAATGGAATATCGGCAAGATAGTTGAAAAATGGGCTGATCTCAAGCCGGATAAGGCGGCTGTTATCATTGAAGACAAACCCATAACATACAGGGAACTGAATGAAGGGGCAAATCGTGTCGCCCACTATCTTCAGGAAAAGGAACTGAAGAAGGGCGACCGTATTTCCGTGTTTCTTCTGAATTGCCCGGAATTTCTGGAAATTTACTTTGCCGCGGCCAAGCTCGGGCTTGTCTTTGTCCCTTTGAACTTTCGTCTGGTAGGGCCGGAACTGAAGTACCAGCTTAATAACTGCGGATCGCGCCTTCTTGTTTTTCACGATTCGCTGCTTGAAAATGTTGAAACTGTTCGGTCCAGTGTAGAAGTGCCGGAAGGTAACTTTCTCTTTGTAAAAAGCGGTGTTCCCGGTTGTTCCCCATGCCCGGGATGGGCGTCTGATTATGAGGCTGTTATAAAAAGCTGTTCAACTGAACAGCCGGTGCTTGATGAACCGGTTGAGTTTGGAGACCCTCTTGCCATTATATATACATCCGGAGTGACCGGAGCTCCCAAAGGAGCGATTCTTTCCCATGAGCAGACCTACTTCAAGAATTTCCAAAATATCATTTATTCAGATATAAAATCAGATGATATATATCTTTCCTATCTGCCTATGTTTCATTCAGGCGGGCTCTTTATTACCTGCACGCCGACTTTCTGCCGCGGCGCCACGGTTGTTACAAGACAGACTTTTAAAGCCGACCGGTTTGCCATGGATATTGAAGAGTATAAAGCTACCATAGTCTTTGCGCTCACGACCATGTGGAGATTCGTCCTTCAGTCCGGAAATCTGGGCAGGGCTGACACAGGCAGTGTAAGAGTTGCCCTGGGGGGAGGAGAGCGGACGCCACAGACATTGCTCGATGAATTAAGCGAGAACGGTATTAACGTGCAGACCGGATATGGCCAGACTGAAAATTCATTTATGACACTTTTACCTGCGGAATATATATCTTCAAAAGAGGGTTCTATCGGCAAACCGGGTTTTTTCACAGAGATGTGGATAGCGGACAAAGAGGGGAAGAGACTTCCCGCGGGTGAAATTGGCGAGATAATGGCAAGAGGGCCTGTGGTGATGAGCGGCTACTGGAACATGCCTGAGAAAACCGCCGAGGCCATTGTAAACGGAGTATTGCACACGGGCGATTATGGCTATATGGATGCGGACGGTTTCTTTTATATTGTGGACCGGATTAAGGATATGTACAGGAGCGGGGGCGAGAACGTCTATCCCGCCGAGATTGAAAAAATTCTCGCGGATCATCCGCGGATTTTCAATGTGGCTATCATCGGCGTGCCTGATGACAAGTGGGGCGAGACAGGAATGGCATTTATCGTTCTTGAGGAAGGTGAAAAGCTTACACTTGAAGAGATACATGATTTTCTCAAGGGGAAGGTGGCAAAGTTCAAATTCCCTACCCATGTAAAATTTGTGGATTCGCTTCCCATGACCGGTTCAGGAAAAGTGATGAAGGTGAAGCTGAAAGAGGAGTACGGCGCTCGCCTGGATAGGTGACGTAATCCGCAGATTTCGCAAATTACAGAGATTACTCGTAACTATTCAGCCACAGACCCGCCTGCCGGACGGCAGGCAGGTTCACACAGATGAACACAGATAAGTTAAAGTACAAAGATTTGTATATGATAATAAAAGAAAAAGAATCAGCGGTGATCGGCGCAGATCGGTGGCTGAATAGTTGCAAATTTTGTATGGGGGTGGAGCAATGAGAAAGACAAGTGAGGGATTAACAAGAACGATCGCCCGGTTTATCGTTGAAACGGACGCGAATGATATTCCCGCTGATGTTTACGGGC